>JAJFIE010000483.1 GCA_021775275.1 Rhodospirillales bacterium
TCTGCTTGTAGATGCTATGCAGCGGATTGAGGCTGGTCAGCGGTTCCTGAAAGATCATGGCGATGCGATCACCACGGATTTCACGCAACCGCCCGGGTTTGGCGTTCGTCAGTTCCTCGCCCTGGAAGGTGACGCTTGGTGGACCAGCATCACCTTCCGGGTGCCAGGCCAGCGGATAGGGCAGCAGTTGCAAGATGGAGAGCGCCGTGACCGATTTGCCGGAGCCGGACTCGCCCACCAGCGCAACAGTCTCGCCCTTTTCGATGGAGAACGTCACGTTCCGGACGGCTTTCACTTCCTTCACGCCTTTGTTAAAGGACGTGGACAGGTTCCGGATTTCCAACAGTTTGCTCAACGAACCATATCCCCCTAGCGAAACGTCTTGCGCGGATCGAACGCATCACGCACGGCCTCGCCGATAAACACCAGCAGACTCAGCATAATGGACAGCGTGAAAAACGCCGACAGGCCCAGCCACGGCGCATGCAGGTTGTTCTTGCCCTGGTTCAGCAGCTCACCAAGGGAGGCAGACCCCGGCGGCATGCCAAAGCCCAGAAAATCCAGCGACGTCAGGGTGGTGATGGAGCCCGACAGGATAAACGGCAGGAATGTGAGCGTCGCCACCATGGCGTTGGGCAGCACATGCTTGAACATGATCACCCGGTTGCTGACGCCCAGCGCACGCGCAGCCTTCACATAGTCGAAATTCCGCGCCCGCAGGAATTCCGCCCGCACAACGCCGACCAGCCCCATCCAGCTGAACAACAGCATGATGCCCAGTAACCACCAGAAATTGGGTGTCACGATGCTGGCGAGGATGATCAGTAAATACAAAACCGGCAGGCTCGACCATAGCTCCATGAAGCGCTGCGCGAAAAGATCAATCAGGCCACCGAAGTATCCCTGTACCGCGCCCGCCGCAATGCCGACGATGGTGGACAGGATGGTTAAAACCAGCCCGAACAGCACCGATATTCGGAACCCATAGACCAGCCGGGCCACAACATCGCGGCCCTGATCATCGGTCCCGACCCAGTTGTCCGTGCTCGGCGGTGCGGGCGCGGGAACGGTCAGGTCGTAGTTGACGGTATCATAGGTAAACCGCACAGGCGGCCACAGAATCCAGCCCTTGTCCTCGATCAGATCAACCACAAAAGGATCACGGTAGTCGGCCTCGGTGAGGAATTCGCCACCGAAATCCGTTTCCGGATAGGCCACGAAAACCGGCGTAAAGACCGCACCGTCATAAATCACCAGCAAGGGTTTGTCGTTGGCGATGAACTCGGCGAATAGGGTGACGAAGAAGATCGCGAGAAATATCCAGAGCGACCAGAAGCCCCGCCTGTTCCTTTGAAAGTTCATCAGCCGCCGCCGGGTCAGCGGTGTGATGCGAACACCCAAAAACCTGTCGATGGCTGACGATGGGGCGGTGCCGGGGATTGAGTCCATGATCAGACCTCGCGGCTTTCGAAATCGATGCGCGGGTCAATGATATGGTACATGATGTCACCAACGATGCCGAGGATCAGGCCCAACAGGGTGAAGAAGAAAAGGGTGCCGAACATCACCGGGTAATCCCGGTTGAGCGCCGCCTCGAAACCCAGTAACCCGAGGCCGTCCAGCGAGAAGATGATCTCGGTCAGCAGTGAGCCGGTGAACAGGATGCCGATAAAGGCGCTGGGGAACCCGGCGATCACGATCAGCATGGCGTTGCGAAACACATGACGATACAGCACTTCGCGTTCCTGCAATCCCTTGGCACGGGCAGTGACCACGTACTGCTTGTTGATTTCTTCCATGAACGAATTCTTGGTCAGCATGGTGAGGCCGGCAAACCCGCCGATGACCATGGAAAAGACCGGCAGCGCCATGTGCCAGAAATAGTCGGTGACCTTCGAAAAGGTGTTCAGGTCACTCCAGTTATCGGACACCAGCCCACGCAACGGGAACCAGTCGAAATATCGCCCCCCCGCGAACAGCACGATCAGCAGGATGGCGAACAGGAAACCGGGGATGGCATTGCCGATGATGACCACGCCGGACGTCCACATGTCGAAACGCGAGCCATCGCGCACGGCCTTGCGAATGCCCAGGGGAATGGAAATCAGATAGACCAGCAGGGTCGTCCAGATGCCGAGGCTGATAGATACCGGCATTTTTTCCAGCACCAGGTCGAGCACCGACTTGTCACGAAAGAAGCTGTCGCCAAAATCGAACCGGAGGTAGTTTCCCATCATGTGAAGGAAGCGTTCATGCGCGGGTTTATCAAAGCCGAACTGTTTTTCGATCTGTGCGATCAGTTCCGGCGGCAACCCCTGGGCGCCACGATATTTGCTGTTTGCAGACTGGTTTGTGCCGAGGGATGTCTGGTTCTGGGCGGTGACCTCACCGCCGCCCGCATCGCCACTGATCCGCGCCGTAGCCTCTACGGCGGTGCCGGTGATCTCGGCGATCATCTGTTCCACCGGCCCGCCGGGGGCGGCCTGAATGACCACGAAGTTGATGATCATGATGCCCAGCAGGGTAGGAATAATCAGGGCCAGGCGTCGGATAATGTAGGCGTACATGTCGGGGGATCAATCTCCGGATGACGGCTGTTTGTTTTTGAGCGCCGTTTCCTTGATCGGGTCAATCCACCACGCCATGAACTGGTTACCGTGCGATGGTGTGATGTCGGGGCGGCCGAACTTGTTCCAGAACGCAATGCGGTCGTACTTGATGTGCCAGTGCGGGATCAGCCACTGTCCCCACTGTAGCACGCGGTCGAGGGCGCGTGTTGCGGTGACCAGTGCTTTACGGTCCGGTGCCGCGATAAGTTTTTCGATCAACGCGTCAATCACCGGGTCATTAATGCCGATGTAGTTGCGCCCGCCTTCCATATTGGCGACCTGCGATCCCCACATGGACCGCTGTTCGTTGCCCGGTGACAGGGATTGACCGAAGGAAGAGACAATCACATCAAAATCATAGGTATCCAGTCGGCGCACATATTGCGCCGTATCCACGGTGCGGACACTGACCTTAACGCCGAGTTTTTCCAGATTCTGGGCGAAGGGCAACACAATGCGCTCGAACAAGGGGCTGATGAGCAGAACTTCGAAATCCAGGACCTCGCCCGTTTCGTTGTTAACCCGTTTTCCGTCCTTAATTTCCCACCCTGCGTCCCGCAGCAGCTTGCTGGCCTGGCGCAGGTTTTTCCGGATGTTTCCGGACCCGTCGCTCTTCGGCGGATTGTATTCTTCTGTAAAAACCTCGTCAGGGATGCGGCCCCGGTAGGGTTCCAGAAGGGCAAGCTCTTCAGGTGACGGCAGCCCTGTCGCCGCCAGTTCCGAGTTGTCGAAATAGCTTCGGGTGCGGGCGTACTGGCCATAGAACAGATGTTCGTTGGACCATTCGAAATCAAAAGCATAAGCCAAGGCCTGACGCACCCGCTTGTCCTTGAATTTGTCGCGCCGGGTATTGAAGGCGAAGCCCTGCATGCCGGATGAGCGCTGGTGCGCGATGCTTGCCTTTTTCAGGAAGCCGTCTTCGACGGCGGGGATATCGTACTCCGTGGCCCACGCCTTGGAGGAATTCTCATTGCGATAGTCGAAGGCGCCCGCCTTGAAGGCTTCTAGCATGACGTTGGAATCGCGGTAATAGTCGTAGGTGATGGTCTCGAAGTTATTAAACCCGCGTTTCACAGCCAGGTCCTTGCCCCAGTAATCGGCGACCCGTTCCACGGTAATGGACCGTCCGGCATCCACTTCCTTGATCCGGTAGGGGCCGCTGCCGAGTGGTGGCTCCAGCGTTGTCTTGTCGAAGTCGCGGGTTTCCCAGTAATGCTTCGGCAATACGGTGAGTTGCCCCATGATCAGGGGCAGTTCGCGATTTTCACCGGGAATGAAACTGAATTTCACGGATCGTTCGCCGGTTTTTTCCACCTTGTCCACGTTGCCGTAGTAGAACCGGTAAAACGGTTGCCCTTTCTCCAGCAAGGTGTTGAAGGTCCAGATCACATCTTCCGGCGTGACAGGCATGCCGTCGTGCCAGCGTGCTTCCGGACGCAGGTTAAATTCGATCCAGGACCGGTCGTCGGGCACGGTGATGGATTCAGCCAACAAACCATATTCGCTGAACGGCTCATCGTCGGAGCTGGTCAGCAACGTATCATAGATAAAACCAACCCCGGCGGCAGCCACGCCCTTGACGATAAAGCCGTTGAGGTTATCAAAACTGCCGGTCGCGGCCAGTTTGATGTCGCCACCCTTTGGTGCGTCCGGATTTACATAGTCAAAATTCCGGAAGCCTGCCGGATATTTGAGATCGCCGTGCATGGCGATGCCGTGCGTGGTCGAGGCGGTCTCCTGCGCGGCGAGGGGAGCACCGGATAGCGTAACAACGGCCAGAGCCATCAGGAAAATGAGATTTCGGAGTACCATGATCATGTTGAGCCGTTCGCCATCCTGTTTATTTATTACTATATGCGCGATTGTCGCTGTGGTCCGCCCTGCAATCAAGAGGCGGCTTTGATTAAATGAGCGATGAATGCGGCAAAGTTGGGGCGGGAATCAGTCCTGACTCCGGGCACACAGGATTTCAAGCACCTGATCGTGACGTGCCGGATCACCGGTTGCCAGCGTCGTGCCATCGGAATTGATAGTCAGCGTATCGCCGTTCCAGTCCGTCATCCGTCCCCCCGCACCCTCAACCACCGGTACCAGCGCCATATAGTCGTAGGGTCCCATATCGGCTTCGCAGACGATATCAAGATGGCCATTGGCTAACAATCCGTAGGACAGGCAATTACCGCTGTAGACCGGGCGACGGATGCTGGTGTGGCGCAGACGGTCAAAGCCGTCACGCTGTGCGCCTTCCATGAACATGAAGGGCGAGGACGCCGAAATCCATGCTTGTTCCACGGACGGGCAGGGGCGCGACGATACCGGCACCCCGTTCAGTGTGGTGGGGCGGCCCCGTGCGCCGACCCAGCGGTCGTTCAATACTGGCATATCAATAATACCGATGATCGGGATGCCGTCCTCAACAAGTGCGGCGAGAACGCCAAAGGTCGGGAAGCCGGTGGCAAAATTGACCGTGCCGTCGATGGGATCAAGCACCCAGACATATTTCGCATCCAGTTGTTCACGGCCATGTTCCTCGCCCAGAATACCGTGATCGGGAAACCGGTCGCTGATCAGGGCGCGCATGGCGCTTTCGGCTTCCTTGTCGGCGATGGTCACCGGGCTGTCATCGGCTTTCTGCTCGATCAGGACGCCAGCGCGGAAATGACGAAGGGCAATGGCCCGGGCGGCATCCGCCATATCAACGGCGAGCTCCATGAACTCACCCGGAACGTCCCCTCGCAACAGGGCTTCCGAGGGATCCATGAATTCCGCCATATGGGGGTTGCTCCCGCCTGATCAGGACAATTTAAGGTAGCGGAGCCGGCTCATCGCTCTGCGCACGAAGATACATAATCAGGGCTGCGCGGGCCTCGGGTTTTTTGATGCCGCTGAAGCTCATTTTGGTGCCAGGGGCGAAGCCCTTGGGATTGGCAAGGAAACCATCCCGTGATACATATGACCACGCGCCACCAAGATCGGATATTGCTGCGGAAAACTTGAACCCTGATACAGCGCCCTGGTCGCGTCCCACCACGTTCCAGAGGTTCGGTCCGACCTTGTGCTTGCCGCCGCTCTCAACGGAATGACAGGCCTTGCACTTCTTGAAAGCTTTTTCGCCTGCGGCTACATCAGCACCGGCCAGCATGGTCATGACGCCCATGCTACCAGTATCGGTTGCGGTTTCGGCAGCGGCCATTTCGGTGGCGTCCTCTGCCGCGTCATCCCCATCCGCGCCAATGCGCAGGGCTTCGATATCGCCTTCATCCGCCTGGATCAGCGTGTCACCGATAAAA
>JAJFIE010000484.1 GCA_021775275.1 Rhodospirillales bacterium
AACCCGGCAAACCCGGATATTCACCGGGTCACCACGGCGCAGGAAATCTGGCAGGACACCGATGGTCAGGCCGACGTGCTGATCAGCGGTGTTGGCACCGGCGGCACCCTGACCGGCGTGGCGGAAGTCCTGAAAGAAAAAAACCCCGCCTTTCACGTTGTCGCAGTGGAGCCGGAAGACAGCCCGGTGCTGTCCGGTGGTATGCCGGGGCCGCATAAAATTCAGGGCATCGGCGCAGGCTTCGTTCCGGGCAATCTGAACACGGACATGATCGATGAAGTTCTGAAAATCGGCAACGAAACCGCCATGTCCATGTCGCGCCGTGTGGCCAAGCTGGAAGGTCTGCCCGTTGGCATTTCTTCGGGCGCCGCGCTGGCCGCCGCCGTGGAAGTCGGCGAACGCCCTGAAATGGCCGGAAAGAACATCATTGTGATCCTGCCGTCGTTTGCCGAACGGTACCTGTCCACCGCCCTGTTCGAGGGGCTGGGCCTGGAATAGAGCCAAAACACCAGGGTGCCGTGATGGACTTCTCGGAAAATCAGATACAGCGATACGCGCGCCATATCCTGCTGCCGGAGGTCGGCGGCACGGGTCAGGGTCGTTTACTGGAAAGCAGCGTCCTGGTTGTTGGCGCGGGCGGGCTCGGCTCGCCTGTACTGTTGTATCTGGCGGCGGCCGGGGTTGGCCGGATCGGGGTGATCGACCCGGATGTTGTGGATCTATCCAATCTGCAACGACAGGTGCTGCATACAACGGATCGCGTCGGCGTGGCCAAGGTGGACAGCGCGCGCCAGTCCATTGCCGCCATCAACCCCGATGTCAGGCTGGAAACCCATGAAGCCCGTTTGGGGCCGGACAACATCATGGACCTGATCAGCGCCTACGACATCGTTGCTGACGGTACGGACAATTTCGAAACCCGGTTCCTGATCAATGACGCCTGTTATTTGGCTGGCGTGCCGCTGGTGTCTGCCGCCATTCTTCGTTTCGATGGCCAGATATCGACCTATAAGGCGCATGACGTGGATAGCGAAGGCAATCACGGGCCCTGTTACCGCTGCATTTTTCGCGAGCCGCCGCCGCCGGGGCAAATTCCGTCATGCTCGGAAGCCGGTGTGCTGGGCGCCTTGTGTGGCGTCATGGGATCGCTACAGGCAACGGAAATCGTGAAGGAATTGCTGGGAATCGGTGACAGCCTGTCCGGGACTCTCATGCTGTACGAAGGCCTGGCGAGCGAATTTCGCCGCATTGCCGTGAAGGCGGATCCCGGCTGTCCGCTTTGTGGGACAGAGCCGACCATTACCGACCTGACACTGCACGAAACCGCACAGGAGGTCGCCTGTGGCACAGGATAATCGCCCGGAAAATCGCATGGAACGGCTGTCCGTGGTTGTCTATGACGGCCATTTTGACAAGGTCCATTACGCCCTCGCCATGGCGTCGTCCGCCGCCGCGCTGGATATGCCGGTGACGCTGTTCTTCACCATGGACGCCTGCCGCGCGCTGATGATCTCATCCAGTGACGGTCAACCCGTTTGGCGAACCATGCCTTTAAGTGAGTCCGGTGGCACGGGCGGCGACATGGATGACCGGTTTCAGGTCCGGAAAATTGCCCCGTTTGAAGACCTGCTCACAGCCTGCAAGGAACTGGGGGTGACGTTCATGGTGTGCGAGATGGGCCTGAAGGCACGGGACCTTTCCGCCGATGATCTGCGCAAGGATATCCCTGTGGAGCCGGGCGGTCTGGTGACGTTTTTATCCAACGCCGCCAAAGACGGTTCTATCGTTTTTATTTAAAGTCGGGCGTCTTTATCTGACCACAAAAATCAGAAGGTTTCGCTGATCACCCGGTCCGGCGGGTTGTGGCCGTCGGCGAATGTCTTGATGTTAATCAGCACTTTTTCACCCATGTCGATACGGCCCTCAACGGTGGCCGAGCCCATGTGCGGCAACAAGACAACGTTGCTGAGTTCCATCAGTTTCGGATTGACCGCAGGTTCGTGTTCAAACACGTCCAGCCCCGCGCCCGCCAACTCATCGGCACGCAACATCCGGGTCAGCGCATTTTCGTCGATGACCTCACCACGCGCCGTATTCACCACATAGGCATGGGGCTGAAGCAGCTTGAGCCGCCGGGCGGACAACAGATGGTAGGTAGCAGGCGTATGGGGACAATTGATCGAAATGATATCCATGCGCGCCAACATCTGGTCAAGGCTTTCCCAATAGGTCGCCTCCAGTTCGTTTTCCACCTCTTCATGGAGCCGGCGGCGGTTATGATAGTGAATGGACAACCCGAAGCCACGGGCGCGGCGCGCTACCGCTTGCCCGATGCGGCCCATGCCAATGATGCCCAGGCGTTTGCCGTAAATCCGGTGCCCCAGCATCCATGTCGGCGACCAGCCTTTCCAGTCCTCCGACCGCATCACCCTCTCACCTTCCGTCAGGCGGCGCGGAACGGCGAGGATCAGCGCCATGGTCATGTCGGCGGTATCCTCGGTCAACACGTCCGGCGTATTGGTGATGGTGATGTTGCGCTGTCGGGCGGTGGCGAGATCAATATGGTCAACGCCCGTTCCATAGTTTGCGATAAGACGCAGATCCGGCCCGGCCTGGGCCAGCAACCCCGAATCAATATGGTCTGTCACCGTGGGAACAAGCACGTCGGCGGTTTTAACGGCCTCAATCAGATCGGCCTTGCTCATGGGTTCGTCGTCCAGGTTCAACTGCACGTCGAATAGCTCCATCATTCGGGTTTCTATGGCGTCCGGCAGCTTCCGGGTGACGACAACGCGGGGTTTTCTGTTGGCCATGAATTCTCCTCCAGGGTGATCGGGCGCAGCCGCCAGCGATCAGCCGTATTCTGGTCCTCGCCATAGCAACTGCACCCCGGATTGTCTAGCCGCAATGGGCCGCCACGCCATGACGGGTTTTATGATAAGGCTTTGATGATGGTGGTCTTTCGCTATTTTTTAACCTATCAGGGCTATTGAATGAAGCCATGAAACACACCTTCTCCTCCGCATTAACCATTGCGTTCATGATGTGCATGCTACTGCTCACGCCGGTAGCG
>JAJFIE010000485.1 GCA_021775275.1 Rhodospirillales bacterium
GGACTGTGGCCATAGGCGACGCGGTCTCCGGGCTTGACCCCTTTTACGCCGCGGCCCACGGCCAGCACGACACCGGCGCCTTCAAATCCGATCCCGGACGGCAAGCCGTTGTTGGGATAGAGGCCGGTACGCACATAGACATCGATATAGTTCAGACCGATGGCGGTGTTCTGGACCAGGGCTTCTCCGGGGCCGGGTTTGGGAACTTCGATATCCTCATAGCGCAAGACGTTCGCTGCGCCGGTTTTGTGAAACTGGATTGCCTTGGTCATTTGTTTGGGCTTTGATTTGGGCTGGGGCTTGGACATGGGACCTCGGTTTTCAGGGGTTCAGGTAACGGAACGGCGCTATACCAATAACATGCCTTCGTGTTGCAGCAACCAGACTTTTGTTTCAACACCTTCGCCGCCGGAAAAACCGGTCATGGAGCCGTCCGATCCAACCACGCGATGGCACGGGATGATGATGGGGATGGGGTTATGACCGCAGGCGCTTCCGACGGCCTGGGCAGGTTTACCCAAAGTCTTCGCAATGTCGCCATAGGTTAAGCGTTCACCGTAGGGGATGCGACACATCTCAAAACAAACGGCCCGTTGAAAGGCGCTGCCGTGAGGATCAAGCGGCAGGTCAAAAATTTGTAATTTGCCATCAAAATACGCCGTGAGCTGGCGCGCCGCTTCTTTGGTCAGGGGACTGGGGTCAGGCTCCGGTACCCGGCCCCATTCTACGGCGACAATTTTACCGCCTTCGTCAAATGCAGATAAAATGCCGACCGGGGTGTTGAGCGATTGCTGTCCCATAGTATTTTTCCATCGGGGTAGGGCTAAAGTGACGAACGCCTGTTCCGCGCCCCCAGACTCTCCAGATCATGTTTTGTTGGTTTGCGCGTTCCGGAAAGGTTTTCCAACCCCCATTTTCCCATAGCCCTGATGATCGGCTTCAGCGTTTTCCCGGCAGGTGTTGCGCTGTAGTGGTACCGGACCGGATTGGTCTGATAGGACTCTTTCGAAATCAGGCCAGCCACTTCCAGTCGTTTCAGGCGTTCGGCCAGAATATTGGTGGATATGTTTTCCCATGAGGACAGAAATTCACTGTATAGAGATTTTTCGAACATCAGGATGTCGCGCATCACAAGCAGCGTCCATTTATCACCAATGATATCCAGGGTATTCGAGATTGGGCAGGGGGATCGCATAGTCTAAATCCGTCGGTCAGCCGAGTCGTTGTGTTTCTTCATTATGTGACATTCATATATAACTTGCAAAACAGAAGTTACGCGACATAATAGTAACTTGTGAAATGCAAGTGAGAAAAATAAATCATGAAGCTGTTTGTCTTTAATGGCTCACCTAACGCTCGAAAGACGTTGGCGACGGCGGACCATCTGGGTCTTGAAATCGAGGTGGTATGGATGGACGTCACGCAGGGTGATCTGTCAAAGGAATCCTTTCTGGAGGTTAACCCCTGTGGAAAAGTCCCTGTGTTGCAGGATGGTGATTTAACGGTATGGGAATCAAATGCCATACTTGTGTATCTCTCGGTAATCGGGGGCGGAGGACTGTTTCCCGACGAGCCGCGTGGGCGTGCAAATGTGCTATCGTGGTTGTTCTGGGAAACAAGCCACTTCAATCGGGCCATCGGAATGTTCGCTTGGGAAAGGGTGCTGAAGCCCGCGTTTGGCCTTGGCGATGCGGACTCAAAGCAACTGGCGAAAGCCAGGGTAATGTAGTCGCAAACGGCGCCAGTTCTGGAAAAGGTCCTGGGAAAGAGCGCGTTTGTCATCGGTGAAAAACCCACCATCGCGGATTTTGCCCTGGGTGGCTTCGCCGCCTTTATTGAGCCGGCCGAGGTTCCGCTCGACGCTTTCCCGGCAATCCGGATGTGGTATGACCGGCTTGATGAGCTGCCAGCATGGCGGTCTTCCGCGCCGGACTTTACACAACTGGGGCGTGGCGGCGGCCTGGCGGATGTCGCCTGAAAATCAGGCGAAGGCGTTCTCGATTTCTGCCGGAGCCTGGATGGGCAAACCGCAGACCGGACCCTGGCAGACATATGCTGTGGCGACGCCATCGATTGCCGTCTTTCCAGCCGCCGGGTGATGGGCGGGGATTTCCGTATCGGGAAACACCCATGAAATGATGGTGCTGGGTGGTGCGGTGTGGAGCGTGGCATCGAACAGCGCCCGGGCCTGTTCATCGTCGCGGCTTTTTGTGGCGATAACCACCTGATGGGCGTCGGACAGGATTTCATATCCAATGACGAGAGACGGTTGATTCAACAGCGCACGAGGATCCTGCGGCGCCAGCGCGGTGATAAGGGCATCGGCGCGGTCCCGATAATCGGTGCCGCCAGTGATCAGATAAAGCCGCGCCAACGCCTCCAGCATGATGCCATTGCCGCTGGGGGTGGCATTATCGAACACAGTCTTGGTGCGCACGATCAGGTCGCGGGTATCATCGGCGGCAAGAAAATATCCGCCGGAGGCCTGGTCCCAGTATTGGGTGTTGGCAACCTCAACCCACCGAACAGCGTGGGCCAGATAATCAGGATCACCGGTCGTCTGATGAAGCGCCAGTGCGGCACGGGTCATGTTGGCGTAATCGTCAATGATGGCAGGGTGGCGGGCTTGCCTCGCACACCATGTATGCAGCAGACGATCATCTTTGCTCAGGTTGCTCACGATGAACTCAAAAATCGTCTGTGCGTGGGCAATCCACTCAGGTGCCTTCAACAAGGCGCCGGCACGGGTCAGCGCGGCGATTGCCAGCCCATTCCAGTCCGCCAATACCTTATCGTCCCGTTGCGGTGGGATGCGCCTGGTGCGGATGGTGAGCAGGGTGTCCCGGCACTTTTGCAATACATCTGAATAGGGAGCAACGGTGTCAGCGTCGCCGACGGTTCGGTTGAGAATATTGACGCCCTCCCAATTGCCACGGTCGCTCACATCGTAGATGGAACGGAAAAGTGTGGCGTCATCGCCAAGCGCGTCATCAATTTCGGCGGCGCTCCAGACATAAAATTTTCCTTCGACACCTTCGCTGTCGGCGTCGAACGCACTGGCCAGGGCGAAGCTGTCTTCACCGCCGGTTTTCAGGTCACGGATCATCCAGTCCACAGATTCCCGGATACGCTCGGCATAGAGGGGAGCCTGATTGACGCGCCAGACATCGGCCAGCAACTCGATCAGGAGTGCATTATCATACAGCATTTTTTCGAAATGGGGCGCTAGCCACAGATCATCAACGGAATAACGGGCGAAGCCGCCGCCCAGATGGTCATAGATGCCGCCCTGGCACAGATTATCCAGGGTGATGGTGACAGCATCGCGGGCGCGGCCACCATGGGTCTTGAGATGCGAATGCCACAGGAACCGGAAAAAGGTCGGCTGTGGAAATTTCGGTGCACCAGATGTGCCGCCACGATTGTAGTCAACAATCTCCAAAGCACTGCTGGCGGCTTGCGTTATCTGGTCGGGTGACAGGCTTCCGTTCTGTTCCGTCTTTCCGAACTCGCGCAACGCGGTTTCGAGGGCCTGTGCGTTTTGATCGATTTTCCCACGCTCATTCCGATAGACGTCGGAAATCTGGCTCAGGATGCTGGAAAAGCCGGGTCGGCCATAGCGGGGTGTGGGCGGGAAGTAGGTGCCGCCCCAAAAAGGAACGCCGTCCGGGGTCAGAAAGACCGTCAGCGGCCAGCCACCTTGTTCACCCAGCATGTTAATGGCGGATTGGTAGATGGCGTCGAGGTCAGGGCGTTCTTCACGGTCGACTTTAATATTAATGAACAGGGAATTCATCAAATCGGCAATGGCCGCATCCTCAAAGCTTTCATGGGCCATCACGTGACACCAGTGACACGCCGCATACCCCACCGACAGCAGGATGGGCTTGTCCTCGGCTTGGGCGCGACTCAGCGCGTCTTCACTCCATGGCAGCCAGTGGACGGGATTGTCTTTGTGTTGCAGCAGATAGGGGCTGGTTTCCTGGTCGAGATGATTTTTTGGCATTTCTTGCTCTATCTGGAATTTCTGAACC
>JAJFIE010000486.1 GCA_021775275.1 Rhodospirillales bacterium
ACGTGGCATAAACCAGCGCCAGCGGCAGGCCGCTGGCAAAACCGAATACGGTGATCACCGCGACCCGGCGCTCCAGATAGACGGAAAGAGAATGGCTCCAGTCACGCATGGCGGCAGTTTAGCCGTTCTTTCCACCCGCGACTCGCATTGATTTAGACGTTTGTTTGTTCGCCTTAAGCCGCGGTTTCCGCCCGCTGCGCCCGCTTGCGTTCGTGGGGATCGAGATAACGTTTACGCAGGCGGATATTTTCGGGTGTGACCTCGACCAGTTCGTCATCGCTGATATAGGCCAATGACTGTTCCAGCGAGAACCGCTTTGGCGGTGTCAGGCGGATATTCTCGTCCGTTCCGGAAGCACGAATATTGGTCAGCTGCTTGCCCTTCAAGGGGTTCACGTCCAGATCGCCAGGGCGGGAATTCTCGCCAACGATCATGCCCTCGTAGACTTTGACGCCCGGCCCGACAAACAGGGCGCCACGGCCTTCCAGGTTCCACAGACTGTAGGCCACCGTCTTGCCCGGCGCATTGGAGATCAACACGCCCGTCCGGCGTGAGCCGATGGGGCCCTTGAATTTGGCATAACCGTGAAACAGCCGGTTCATGATCCCCGTGCCGCGTGTTTCGGTCAGAAACTGTCCGTGATAGCCGATCATACCGCGGGACGGCGCATGGAAAACGATGCGGGTCTTGCCGCCGCCGCCCGGGCGCATTTCAACCATTTCCGCTTTCCGCGTGCTCATGCTTTCCACAACAACGCCGGCGTACTCTTCGTCCACATCGACGACCGCTTCTTCGATCGGCTCTTCGCGTTCACCGGTATCGGGGTTGGTGCGATACAACACGCGGGGGCGACTGATGGAAAGTTCGAAGCCCTCGCGGCGCATCTGTTCAATAAGCACGCCCAGTTGCAGCTCACCACGGCCGGCGACCTCAAAGGCATCCTTGTCGTCGGTCTCGGTAATACGGATGGCGACGTTGCCTTCGGATTCCCGCAACAGGCGGTCGCGAATGACCCGTGATGTGACTTTGCTTCCCTCGGTTCCGGCCAGCGGAGAGTTATTAATGGCGAATGTCATGGCCAGGGTTGGTGGATCGATGGGCGTGGCGGGGATGGGGGTTTCGTTCTCGGGCGCGCCCAGGGTATCCGCCACCGTTGCCGTTGACAGCCCGGCAATGGCGACCAGATCGCCTGCACCGGCTTCGTCTACGGGCACGCGGTCGAGTCCCCGGAACGCCAGCAGTTTGGTAATACGGCCCTGCTCAACCACCTTGCCGTCCCGGTCGATGGCTTTCAGTGGAGAGTTCACCTTTACCGTGCCGGTATGAATACGGCCGGTGAGGATGCGGCCCAGATAGGGGTCGGCCTCCAACAGGGTCGCCAGCATGGAAAACGGTTTGCTTTCATCCGCCGTGGGCTGTTGGACGTGCTTCAGGATAACTTCGAACAGCGCCGACATATCGTCCTGCGGGCCGTCAGGGGCCTCGGCTGCCCAACCGGCCTTCGCCGAGGCAAAAACAGTGGGGAAATCCAGTTGCTCGTCGTTGGCGTCCAGCACACTAAACAGATCAAAGACCTCGTCCTGTACTTCATAGGGCCGGGCATCGGGCTTATCCACCTTGTTGATGACCAGTATGGGCTTCAATCCGATCTGTAGCGCCTTGGTGGTAACAAACTTGGTTTGCGGCATGGGGCCTTCGGAAGCATCGACCAGCAACAGGACGCCGTCCACCATGCTCAAGATACGTTCAACCTCACCGCCGAAATCCGCGTGGCCCGGGGTATCAACAATATTGATGCGAACGCCCTGCCATTCGACAGAGGCACACTTGGCCAGAATGGTGATCCCCCGCTCACGCTCCAGGTCATTGCTGTCCATGGCCCGCTCGGCTACCTGCTGGTTGGCGCGGAAGGCGCCGCTTTGTTTCAAAAGCTGATCCACCAGGGTGGTTTTGCCGTGATCGACGTGGGCGATGATCGCGATATTACGAAGTTCCGTCATGTGGTGACCTACGCAAATACTGTGCTGCCGAGTGCGCCAGAAACAACGCCCGAAAGCAGGGGTTACAGGTTAATATGGAGCTTGTGCTCAATCAGCGAACCGAGCGGTTCGGCTGGCCGCGCCCCCATATGACTGATAACTTCCGCCGCTGCAACCCCGCCGATGCGAGCGGCGTCATGAAGATCAAGGTGATGCGTGATGCCATAAAGGAAACCGGCGGCATAGGCATCGCCCGCGCCGGTGGTATCGACCACCTGTTCTACAGGGGCGGCATCAATCACATGGACCTCGTCACCCGAGACAACGACGGAACCTTTCTCGCTCCGCGTCAGCGCGGCTATCTCGCAATGGCCGCGCACATACTGTAGCGCTTCGTCAAAATCATCAACTTCATAGAGCGATGTAATCTCGTCTTCATTGGCGAACAGAATGTCCACATGGCCTTCCAAAAGGTTCAGGAAATCGGCACGATGGCGATCCACGCAAAACGGGTCAGACAAGCTGAGTGAAACCCGGTTCCCCGCCTCATGGGCAATGGTTGCGGCGCGGATAAAGGCTTCTTTCGCCGCGGCGGGGTCCCACAGGTATCCTTCCAGATAGGTAATCTTCGAGTTCTGGATGACTTCCGGGTCAATATCGCGCGGACCCAGTTCGACACATGCCCCCAAATAGGTCTGCATGGTTCGCTGGGCATCGGGTGTGATGAAAATCAGGCAGCGGGCGGTAGGAGCGGAATCCGTGGCCGCCGGTGTATCAAAAGTCACGCCCGTGCCCCGGATTGCATCACGGAAGCTGTCGCCCAACACATCGTCATGGACCTTGCCGACAAACGCACACGCGCCACCCAGGGATGCCAGCCCGGCAATTGTATTCGCCGCCGACCCGCCGGACTGCTCCATGGGGCTGCTCATTTGCCCATAAAGGCGCTCCGCCGCGTCACCGTCAATGAGCGTCATGGCACCTTTGGGCAGATTATGCGTTACTAAAAACGCATCGTCCGTTTTCGCCAGAACGTCAACAATGGCGTTGCCGATGCCGGTCACGTCAAAACGGGTGTCACTCATGCAGTCCTCCTTGGTATCGCGGCGGGTTGTTGTGACCCGTCCGCAAACATATGTCATTCCGTGCAGGGTCATATTCCTGGACTTTGGGTCGCGCAGTATAGCGATCACCCGCCGGGTCTCAAGGCCCCTAGTTACTTGCGTCGAACTGGTTCCATCGATAAACAGTGATCAGAATTTTTGAGGCCCCGCCATGATCGAAGCCCTGATCAAGTCCATTGCCCAACTGAATGACAAAGCCATTCAGAAGACCCTGTTATCGAGCGTCGCTGCGACGGCCGTTTTATTCTTCGCCGTGTGGTTTGTTATCGGTTTCCTGCTGACCGACACAACGTTGTTCCAGTGGGGCTGGCTCGATATTATTATTGATCTCATGGGCGGTCTTGCGACCCTCGTTATCACCTGGTTCCTGTTTCCCGGCATTGTCACCGCTATCATCGCCCTGTTCCTTGATGACGTGGCCAGGGCGGTGGAGGCCAGACACTATCCGAAATTACCGCCCGCAAGCGGGACGACTGTTGGCCAATCCGTTGTTGCCTCGCTTCGGTTTGTCCTCGTTTTGGTTACCCTGAACATCTTCCTGTTGCTGTTTCTCATCTTTCCGCCGGTATTCCCTTTTGTTTTCTACTCGGTGAACGGCTATCTTCTGGGCAGGGAATACTTTGAACTGGTGTCGCTCCGGCGCATGGAACTGGCAGACGTTCGCGAAGTCCGCAAACAACGGCAAGGAACATTGTTCGTTTTTGGTGTTTGCATCGCGCTGATGCTGACCATCCCCGTGGTCAACCTGCTGACGCCGATTGTCGCAACAGCCGCTATGGTGCACCTGTTTGAGAAATGGCGCCCTGCATTACCCGAACCGTCACAGATATGATGACGGGCCCAAGTCGGAACAAACGCTCTGAAGGAGACGTGCCATATGCAAGATGACAACAAAGACGACGCCGTCGCAGCCGCCGCGGCCGCCACTGTACAGCCAGGCGGAGAGCGCAAACCTGTGATGGATGATTCCGCTGCCCCACCGCTACAGCCCTTTTCCCGCTCTAGTCCGCCATCATCGCGCGGCGCCTTTCACCCCGATGTGCCCGCCGCACGGGCGGTGAGCATTCCCGGCATCCCGACAAAACCCGTTGGTAACGATGACATCATCGCCATTGAGCCCCAGCACCTGTTAATGGGGCGGGATATCAATTTGAAAGGCGGCACAATTACGTCGTGCAAGCGCCTGACGCTTGATGGCGAGGTCGAGGATGCGGTACTCACGGGCGCCCAGATACTGGAGGTTTCACCCCTTGGTTTCTTTAAAGGCAAGGCCGAGGTTGATGAAGCGATCATTGCCGGTCGTTTTGAAGGGGAACTGACGGCGCGCAAGCGGCTGATCGTTCGCGAAAGTGGTTCCATTTCCGGAAAGGTCAGTTACGGCACTATCGTAATTGAACCGGGTGGACAAATCAGCGGTGAAATGCAGTCGTTCAACGACGCATCGTGAGACACGCTGGCGTGCAGATCCTGATTGAAACATGGCGGGGCAGGGTATTGCTGCTCAGCACGGTGTTCGGGTTTGCCTTGTCAGGTTGCATCACCGATGCGGAAATGGACCCCGCTGACGCTGTGCAATCAGCACCGGTCACACAAATCGCCGCCGCCCCGAAAACAGACCCGGTCGTAGCCACCACAGAACCTCCGCCGGTCGAGCCGGAACCAGAGCCCTTGTTGCCCGTGCCCGACCCGGCTTCTCTTGTCGGTTATAACGAAGCCGCGCTGGAAACTCTGCTCGGAACGCCCTCATTCACTCGGCGGGATCCGCCAGCAGCGCTATGGCAATACCGCAATGATCGCTGCACGTTGGATCTGTTTCTGTATGAAGGCGCCTCCGGTGATTACAGTGTTGAGCACCTGGAGTTTCGTGAAACGGCGGCATCAACGGAAGCCACCGAACATTGCCTTCGCGCCATTATTGAACTGAAACTGGCGGCAACGAGCACTTTCTAAAGTGTGGTTTTGCCCCTGAACCGGCACAGGTCGTGAACCGCGCACGCCGGGCAGTCCGGCTTGCGCGCCTTACAGATATAGCGCCCGTGCAGAATCAACCAGTGATGGGCGTGCAATTTCCATTCAGCGGGGGTTCGTTTCAACAACTTGTTTTCCACTTCCAGTGGCGTTTTGCCCGGCGCCAGACCGGTTCGGTTGCCGACACGGAATATATGAGTATCCACCGCAATGGTCGGTTCGCCGAACGCGACGTTGAGAACCACGTTAGCGGTCTTCCGGCCCACACCTGGCAAGGCCTCCAGTGCAGCACGGTCGTGCGGAACCTCGCTGTCATGATCGTCAATGAGCATTTGACTAAGCTTCAGGACGTTTTTTGCCTTGGTATTGAACAGTCCAATGGTCTTGATGTAGTCGCGCACCTTTGCTTCGCCCAGCGCGACAATTTTTTCCGGTGTATCAGCGACCTTGAACAACGGCCCCGTGGCTTTGTTAACCCCTATATCCGTCGCTTGCGCGGATAGCACGACGGCGACCAGCAGGGTATAAGGGTTAACGTATTCGAGCTCACTCGACGGCGCCGGATTGACCAGTGAAAGTCGGCGGTAAAATTCGTCAATGTCGGCTTTTTTAACCATGAGATAACCGTGCTCCGTTTCGGGCTAATCGAAACCCAATACCTGTTTCATGGAATAGAGGCCGGCGGCGCGACCTTTCGTCCACAGCGCGGCGCGAATGGCGCCGTTGGCAAAGATTGAGCGCGATGCCGCCTTGTGCGTTAGTTCCAGTCGTTCGCCTTCGCCGGCAAAGATCACACTATGGTCGCCCACGACGTCGCCGCCACGCAAGGTAGCAAAGCCGATATCGCCCGAGTTACGCGGGCCCGTGTGGCCATCGCGCACCCGCTGGGATACGGCGTCCAGGTGAACGCCACGACCGGCAGCCGCGGCCTCACCCAGCATCAATGCTGTGCCGGATGGGGCGTCCACCTTATGCCGGTGGTGCATCTCAACAACCTCGATATCGTAATCCGCGCCCAGAATCGCGCTGACCTGTTCCACCAAACCGGACAACAGATTAACGCCAACACTCATATTGCCGGCCTGAACGATACAGGCGGCGGCGGCGGCATCGGAAAGCCGGGTGATTTCGTCCGCACCCATTCCGGTGGTGCCAATCACCAACGCCGTACCGGTTTCTGCCGCAAGGCCTGCGTGAAACACCGACGCCATAGGCGTGGTGAAATCAATGACAACATCGGATGCGGAAAAAAGCGCCCTGGCGTCATCGCTGACCATAAGTCCGGTCGGTTCCAGGCCTACAAGAGCGCCCAGATCACTGCCGAGCGCATTGCTTCCCGAATGTTCCGTGCCACCAGACAAGTTCGCGCTTTCGCATACCAGGACAGTCTGAACCAGCATGCGGCCCATTCGACCTGCGCATCCGACAATTCCGATTTTCATGGTGCTGTCCTCCGACATCTGGCTCGCCATGGACCAGTCATAAGCAAGGCGACGGGAAACCGCAACTCGGCATTAGAGCGCCAACTTATAAAACCGGGTATCTACGGCCATGCGCGGAAACGTCGGCGGCAGAGCTGAATCCGCGATTGCCTCAAATCCGTGTTTTTCGTAAAACCGATGGGCGGCGACAAACTTTTCCGTTGCCCCGAGATAAAGCGCCGAAAGACCATGGGCGGAAGCATGTTCAAGCAACCTCCGGAATAACGCCGCAGCGACGCCACCTCTATCCGCGGGGCGAAACGGACGAATATCGACGGGCATATTATTCCGTCAGGTCTTCCCAGAAATCTTTGACCTTGGTGAAAAACCCGGCGGATTCGGGGTTGTGGGTTTCGTCGTTTTTGCCTGCGGCTTCAAACTTCTTCAACAGCTCTTTTTGCTCGCCGGTCAGCTTTTGCGGCGTCTCGACAAAAACCTGCACGAACATGTCACCCCGCGCTTTGGAGCGCAGGATGGCCATGCCCTTTTCCTTCAGGCGGAATTGATGCCCGGTGGTGGTGCCTTCCGGTACACTTACCCGGGCGCGCTTGCCATCCACGGTCGGCACCTCAATGGTGCCGCCAAGCGCCGCCTTGGTCATGGGGATGGGAACCCGGCAATGGATGTTGGCGCCGTCGCGTTGGAACAACCGATGCGGCTTTATGGAAATGAAGATGTACAGATCACCCGCGGGTCCGCCCCGGATACCGGCCTCGCCTTCGTTTGATAAACGAATCCGGGTGCCATCCTCGACCCCTGGTGGAATAGTGACAGAGAGGGTTTTTTCCTTGTGAACCCGTCCTGCACCGCCACAGTTACGACACGGGTCCTTGATCACCTGGCCCTGACCGCCACAAGCTGGGCATGTCCGCTCGACCGTGAAGAAGCCTGACTGGGCCCGCACCCGGCCATGTCCATGACAGGTTGTGCAGTCGACCGGAGCTTTCCCTTCCGCAGCGCCGGAGCCATGGCATGTATCGCAAGGCACCGATGTGGGGACGCGAATATCGGTCTTTTTGCCCTGATAGGCATCCTCCAGTTTGATCTCCATATTAAAGCGGAGATCAGCGCCCTGACTCACATTTGAAGATTGCCGCCCGCCGCCGCCGAACATCTCATCAAAGATATCAGCGAAACCGCCGCCACCGAAACCGCCGCCGCCAAAGCCACCGCCGCCCGCCCCCGGTCCGCCGTTTTCAAAAGCGGCGTGACCAAAACGGTCATAGGCGGCCCGTTTCTGATCG
>JAJFIE010000487.1 GCA_021775275.1 Rhodospirillales bacterium
AACGCAGCCGATGCCAATCAGGACTTTCGTTCTAGTCCGTATGGCCTTCGACCTCCTGGCCATCATCATGATGATCGTCGGTATCGCCGCCCATATGCCCGATTTCCTCACCGTGGGCTTTCATGGGGGTCTCCTCGCCACCGTGTCCGTGCTCCATCATTTTGAGCGCGCTTGGCGTCAGATCGGCTTCCCCGAAATCATGCTGAGCTTTGTCGTCGTGGACAAAGGCGACGATATCGGCCAGTTCGCTACCGCTAAACTGTATCTGCTCACCCAATGCTTCTTCCTGGGCTTCGATCATGTATGGGGCCATGGCCCACATCTTCGCGGCGAAATCGAACGGGTTCATCATCGGCTGCATGGTGTGGGCGTCGAGCGCCGTGGCATCATGTCCGCCCACGCCGTTAATGGCATGACAGGCGACGCAGCCCTTGTCGACGAACAGCTTGCGGCCGCGATTTGCGTCCATTTTCGGCATCGCGTGTCCTACGGACATTTCGTTGTGGACCTCTGTCATAGGGGTCTCATCATGCTCGTCGGATTCATTTGCATAAACCGGCCCCCACGCAATGACGTTCACCACCGTCAGGACGGTGAGGAATAAAACGGGATGCCGATAAGTAGTGTTGATCATATCGTTATCTCCTGAAGGTGACTGATAAGATGATAATAGGGCGGCTATAACTGGCACGATGTGAAAAATGGGCCAATGACCTAAATCAAATACGGCGTGGCAATTCTATAAATATCATACGACAATCCAGTCTATCACACCGAGAATGACAGCATAGCGCGACGTCTTGCTGATGGCCACAAGGATCAGGAAAACCCAGAAATTGACCCTGAGCGCACCGGCCAGCAGGGTCAGTGGGTCACCGATCACCGGTGTCCATGCCAGCAACAGGGACCACAGGCCGTAGCGGTTGAACCAGTTGGTGGCGCGCTCCAGTGCGGCGGGGCCGACGGGAAACCACTTGCGGTCCTGCCAGTGCAGACAGAAGCGCCCGAGCAGCCAGTTAATTAACGAGCCCAGCGTATTGCCGGTGCTGGCCACCGCCAACAGGGCGCCGGCGTGATACTCGCCACTCACCGACATGGCGGCAATGACGGCTTCCGACGACATGGGCAACACCGTGGCCGCCAGCAGGGCGCTTGTAAACAATCCGAAATAGGCGGCGATCATGGTGTTGGTCTGTCACTCAAAATGAAACGGGCGCACCCAGTGGGATACGCCCGTTAAACCGGATTAAAATCATACTCTGCCTTATGAGGCGCGGCTTGCCGCTGCGACCATGGCTTCAGCTACTTTAACGCTCGCCTCTGCGGCGACTCTGGTTGCATCGTCGGCTGATGCCAACGCGTCATTGGCGGCGCTCAGGCGGGCGTCGGCCGCGGCCTTGTCGATGTCCCCTACCGGGGTAGATTCTTCGGTCAGCACCGTGCAGCGTTCCGGCGAAATTTCCAGAAACCCGCCGCCGACGAAGATGCTTTCACGCACCTTGCCGCCTTCGTGGATGTCAATGACACCCGGACGCAGGGTCGAGATCAGCAATGAGTGACCCGGCAGCACACCGATGTCGCCATCGCCACCCGGTACAACCACCATCTCAACGGCTTCCGATTTCAGAAGCTTTTGCGGTGAGACCAATTCAAACTCGACCGTTTCGGCCATGGTTCAGTTCCTTCCCGCTGCTCGGGATCAAGCCGCCTCGGCGGCCATTTTCTTGGCTTTTTCAAGCACGTCGTCAATGGTGCCGACCATGTAGAAGGCGGCTTCCGGAATGTGATCGTATTCGCCTTCGAGGATGCCCTTGAAGCCACGGATGGTTTCTTCCAGCGGCACCAGAACGCCGGGCGAGCCGGTGAACACTTCGGCGACGAAGAACGGCTGGCTGAAGAAGCGCTGGATTTTCCGCGCGCGGGCCACCGTCATCTTGTCTTCTTCCGACAGCTCGTCCATGCCGAGGATGGCAATGATGTCCTGTAGGCCCTTATAGGTCTGCAACACCTGCTGAACGTTGGTGGCGACGTCGTAGTGTTCGTCACCGATGATCCGGCGGTCGAGTACACGCGATGTGGAATCCAGCGGGTCAACAGCGGGGTAAATGCCCAACTCGGCAATCTGGCGGCTCAACACCGTGGTCGCGTCAAGGTGAGCGAACGAGGTCGCCGGTGCGGGATCGGTCAGATCATCGGCCGGGACATAAATGGCCTGCACCGAGGTAATCGAGCCCTTGTTGGTGGAGGTAATCCGTTCCTGCATGGTACCCATGTCGGTGGCCAGCGTCGGCTGGTAACCCACAGCGGAGGGGATACGACCCAACAGGGCCGACACTTCCGACCCGGCCTGGGTGAAACGGAAGATGTTATCGATGAAGAACAGCACGTCCTGACCTTCCTGATCGCGGAAATACTCCGCCTGCGCCAGACCGGTCAGGGCGACACGGGCGCGGGCTCCCGGAGGCTCATTCATCTGACCGTAGACCAGTGCGGCTTTGGAACCGGCGCCATCGAGCTGGATAACGCCCGATTCAATCATTTCGTGGTACAGATCGTTGCCTTCACGGGTCCGCTCGCCAACGCCGGCGAACACGGAATAACCACCGTGGCCTTTGGCGATGTTGTTGATCAGCTCCATGATGATAACCGTCTTGCCCACACCGGCGCCGCCGAACAGGCCGATCTTGCCGCCTTTTGCATACGGGCAAACCAGATCAACGACTTTAATGCCGGTGGTCAGAATTTCCGTGTCCGTTGCCTGATCGGCGAAATCCGGAGCCGACGCATGGATCGGTGCGGTCGTTTTTGTTTTGATCGGGCCACGTTCGTCAATGGGCTCGCCCACAACATTCATGATCCGCCCCAGGGTTTCCGGTCCGACCGGCACCTGGATGGCGTCGCCGGTGTCGGTCACCTCTTGGCCGCGCTGCAAACCTTCGGTAGAATCCATGGCAATGGTGCGAACCACGTTTTCGCCCAGGTGCTGTGCAACCTCGAAGATCAGCCGCTTGCCATCATTCTGGGTTTCGAGCGCGTTCAGGATTGCCGGAAGATCGCCTTCGAAGCGCACGTCCACGACTGCGCCCATGACCTGGGAAATCGTGCCTACGTTATTCTTCGCCATTCTCTTGGTTCCTTACAGTATGCGGATCAATGATCCGTTACAGCGCCTCGGCGCCGGAAATGATTTCAATCAGTTCTTTGGTAATGAAGGCCTGGCGCGTCCTGTTATAGGTCAGTGTCAGGCTGTCGATCATATCGCCCGCATTACGGGTCGCGCTGTCCATGGCGGTCATCCGGGCGCCATGTTCAGAGGCCGAGCTTTCCAGTAGCGCCTGGAAGACCTGCACGCCCATGTTGCGGGGCAACAACTCAGCGATAATTTCATCTTCGTCGGGCTCATAGATGTAGACCGGCTGTGCGCCCGAAGCGGCTTCCACATCTTCGCTCTCCGCCACGGAAAACGGGATCAGTTGCTGCTCGGTGACGATCTGCGTCATGGCGGACTGGAAGCGGTTGAAAACAATGGTACAGACATCGAATTCACCGGCTTCGAACATGGTGATGATTTTGTCGGCAACCCCCATGGCTTCGGTAAACTCAACACCACGACGACCAATGCCGGTCACCGCGTCCACAATACTGTCGGCGAATTCCCGCTTCAGGACATCGTGCGCCTTGCGGCCGACAAACAGCAGTTTCACTGTCTTGCCCTGGGCTTTCAGTTCATGGGCCAGTTTCCGCGTCTGGCGGGTGATGGTGCCGTTAAAGCCGCCACACAGGCCACGATCAGCCGTGCAGACAACAAGCAGGTGTGTATCCTGTTTTCCGGTACCAGCCAGCATGGGCGGGGCGCCATCGACACCAACCATACTGGACGCAACCGAGTTCAGCATACGCTCCATACGCTCGGCATAGGGCCGGGCAGCTTCGGCGCCTTCCTGCGCCCGGCGCAGCTTGGCGGCAGCTACCATTTTCATGGCCGAGGTGATCTTCTGCGTCGATTTGACGCTGCTGATCCGGTTTTTCAGGTCCTTAAGATTTGGCATCAGTTACGATTCCATGAGTCTCAGGCGAAAGTTTTGGTGAAGTCGTCGAGAAAACGTTTCAACTTCTCGGTGGTTTCGTCCGACAGCGCCTTTTCAGCGCCGATGGTGGCCAGAATGTCAGCCCCCTTATCGCGGATCGCGTCCAGGTACTGGTGCTCGAAGCGGGTCACATCGCCCACATTGACGTTGTCCAGATAACCATTCACACCGGCGAAGATCACAGCAACCTGGTCTTCCACGGACAAGGGCATGTACTGCGGTTGCTTGAGAAGCTCGGTCAGGCGGGAGCCGCGAGCCAGAAGCCGCTGGGTTGCCTGATCAAGATCAGAAGCGAACTGGGCGAACGCCGCCATTTCGCGGTATTGCGCCAATTCCAGTTTGATGGATCCAGCTACCTGTTTCATGGCCTTCACCTGGGCGGCGGAACCCACACGGGACACTGACAGACCAACGTTCACAGCCGGGCGGATACCTTTATAGAATAATTCCGTTTCCAGAAAGATCTGTCCGTCCGTGATTGAAATCACATTGGTCGGGATGTACGCCGACACGTCACCGGCCTGGGTTTCAATGACCGGCAGTGCTGTCAGTGAGCCGTTTCCGGCATCATCGCCCATTTTCGCCGCCCGTTCGAGCAGGCGGGAGTGGAGATAGAAAACGTCACCCGGGGAGGCTTCACGTCCCGGCGGACGACGCAGCAGCAACGACATCTGACGGTAGGCCACAGCCTGTTTCGACAGATCATCGTAGAAAATAACAGCATGACGACCGTTGTCGCGGAAATATTCACCCATGGTACAACCGGTATACGGGGCCAGAAACTGCAACGGAGCGGGATCGGACGCCGTGGCGGCGACAACGATGGAATATTTCATCGCGTCGTAATCTTCCAGGGTCTTCACCAACTGGGCGACTGTCGAGCGCTTCTGGCCGACGGCGACGTAGATGCAGAACAGTTTTTCTGCTTCATTGCCGGATTCGTGGGCGGCTTTCTGGTTGATGATGGTATCGATGATCACCGCCGTCTTGCCGGTCTGGCGATCACCAATGATCAATTCGCGCTGGCCGCGACCAACCGGGATAAGACTGTCGATGGCTTTCAGGCCGGTCTGCACGGGCTCGTGCACCGATTTGCGGGGGATAATGCCCGGCGCCTTGACCTCAACACGCTGGCGAGTTGTGTTTTCGATGGGGCCTTTGCCGTCGATGGGGTTGCCGAGACCGTCAACCACGCGACCGAGCAGGCCTTCGCCCACCGGCACGTCCACGATGGCGCCGGTACGCTTGACCGTATCGCCTTCCTTAATGGTGCGGTCATCGCCGAAAATAACGATACCTACGTTGTCGGTTTCCAGGTTAAGGGCCATGCCCTTGATGCCACCCGGGAATTCAACCATTTCACCGGCCTGAACCTGATCAAGGCCGTATACACGGGCGATACCGTCACCGACGGACAGAACCTGTCCGACTTCGGCGACTTCGGCGTCCGTGCCGAAATTGGCGATTTGCTCTTTCAGGATGGCGGAGATTTCCGCAGCCTGGATTTCCATTATCCAACCCCTTTCATGGCGAGGTGAAGTTGTTGCAACTTCGTACGTAACGAACTATCGACCATGCGCGATCCGACTTTAACGATCAGACCGCCCAATAGGCCGGGATCAACTTTTGCATCGACGGTGACTTTGTTGCCAACCGCCTGTTTAAGGGCGTCGCTTAAAGCGCCCATCTGGGCGTCCGAGAGCTCCTTGGCCGAAACAACCTCTGCGGTTGTCTCGCCCCGGCGTGACGCGAGTATGGCGTGATAGGCGCCAATGATGTTCGGCAAGGCGAACAACCGACGGTTTTGCGCGATAACGCCGACGAAATTCTGCGTGAGTTTGTTCATGCCGGCCTTCTCGGCGATTGCCAGCACGGCTTTTTCCTGCTCGGCACGGGAAATCACCGGCGAGCGGACGAGTCTGCGCAAATCATCGCTGGTTTCGACCATGCGGCCAAAAACGGCCAAATCATCAGCCACAGCGTCCAACGCCTTGTCGGCGTCAGCCAGTTCAAACAGTGCCGCAGCATAGCGGCCAGCAAGGCCTGTAGATTGAACGGTCAATTGGGAAGCCTCTTCGTATTTTTGGCACAACTCGATACCCGGTTTATCCCGATATCCGCTGTGTTCCCCGGTGTGGGGAGGTCCCACAAAGCGCGGGTGTCGTAACATACTCGAATAGGGCTTTCAAGCGGACTCGAAACGATTTTTTCTGTGGACAAATGTCCGGTGCCCCAAAGAGCGGATTCTGGACCAGAATCATCGGGTTTCATGAATAGTTTTCGCGGCGGGAATTTAACCGTTTACGGATTTCCCGCTCACCTGTGATGGTGGTCACTGCGGTCTTCGTGTTCACCTGATATTTTTCCCCTCAAGGTGACGGGACAGCAGGTAATCGA
Source organism: Rhodospirillales bacterium (assembly GCA_021775275.1). Taxonomy (GTDB): domain Bacteria; phylum Pseudomonadota; class Alphaproteobacteria; order Rhodospirillales; family Casp-alpha2; genus JAJFIE01. The sequence goes on from JAJFIE010000487.1 coordinate 6,486, forward strand.
TATGCCCCCGTCTTGAACCAGGACCGTACAAACAACATGCAGCCAGTATACGGCGCAAGAGGACAACGAGAGATGCCAAGCAGTGTAATCGCATCAGATATGGCAAATCCCTGTGCACCAGATGATGAGAAGGGTGCAAAAAGGGGAATCTCAAGCGATTTCAAGATCGCGGCGGAGGACGATAAACGCTGTGCCGCCGGGAAGGAACTTCCCGAGGGCGTCGAGATTCTGGATCCCGGCTATGATGCACAGGAGGACCTGAGCAACCTCCGGGTTCTGATTGTTGATGACAACCGGTTTCACCGCTCACTTATCCGCAACGCCTTGATGTCTCAGGGCATCCATAACCACTGGGAAGCCGAAGATACCAAGGCTGCGGAGAGAGTCATGGTGGATCAACACGTCGATCTGATCATGATGGACAATAATATGCCGGGGGAAAAAGGTTCTGCCTTTACCCGGCGTATTCGTATGGACGAGGCATCAGTGAATCGCTGCACGCCAATCATCATGATATCGGCCTATGGCGATGAGCAGGTCATCAATGCGGCACGCAACTCGGGCGTCCATGAGTATGTGTTGAAGCCGTTTAATGTGACTACCTTGCTCAAGCGACTCCAGGTGACATTCAAAACGCCCCGCGATTTTGTCATCGCCCCGGGATATGTAGGGCCGGACCGCCGTTGGAAACAGAAGTTAAATTCGGACGGCACAGTGAAGACCAATACGGACACCGGTCATTCGTCACTTCCGCCCGGACTCTGTAAACCGGAGGTGCTGGTCTTTGACTAATGGTGTAGAGGCGGCCTTTCTACGCGGCCAGAACACCTGAGCCAGAACACCTGAAGCGGATTTTATGAATTCATACGAAGCCTCGTCAGTCCGGACACGGTTTTTTCGGTTGATGAGGACAGAGCCGGATATGATGCCATGTATCATCTGACTGATGACATCCATGGGGGGATACATGTCTGACCAGTTCGCCGCCGTATCGGAGAATGCTGTTTGGCGCGGCAGTGATTTCTCCTCCAAGAGCGACGTAGCAATTGATCTGTCCTATGACGCCCTTGAACCCGGGATGGCGTCCCTGCGCGCTCTGATTCAGACAGAACGCGAACCGCAGACCATTGGTCTCGATGAATTGCCCCTGAGCTCGTGGGCCGACCAGCTGGAGGATTTGCGCCAACAGGTTTTGCACGGGCGTGGTTTCGCCATCTTGAGGGGAATTCCCGTTGGTTCGGTTAGCCTTGAAGAAACCCAGATATTGTTCTGGGGGATTGGTCTGCATTTGGGGCGGGCGGTGTCCCAAAGCGTTATGGGGGAACGTCTGGGTCACATTATCGATGTCACGGAGAAAGATCCCCACGCACGGGCTTACCGGAACCGGTCCGAGCTGACGCCACACACCGATCCCGGTGATATTCTGTCGTTTCTGTGCCTGCATCCGGCAAAAACGGGAGGCATCAGTCAGTTTTCCAGCTCTCACCTGGTGCACGAGAAACTCCGTGCCGAGCGGCCTGATCTGTTGGCCAGACTGTACCGTGGCTATCGCTATCACCGGTTTGGTGAGCAGGCCGATGGCGCCGATCCTGTTACCGTACACCGGGTGCCGGTGTTCAGCGAATGTGATGGGCGCTTAAGCTGCCGTTATGTGCGCCAGTACATCGAAATCGCTGCGGACGAACACCCTGACATCACCCTGGATGAATTGGATCGTGAGGCGCTGGATCGGTTTGACGCCCTAGCCCATGACAACCGTTTTGAATTCACCCTGGAACCCGGCGAAGCCATTGTCGCCAATAACTTCACCGTCCTGCATGCCCGCACCGGCTTTGAGGACTATCCCGACCCAGACCGCAAACGTCATCTGCTGCGCCTGTGGCTCGCCGCCGAGCCGCAACGCCCTGTTGTGCCGGAAATCTATATCTACGGCGGGCGTGAGCCGGGCATCCCGCCCCAACCCGGGCGCACGCCATCATATGCGCACGGCGTTGAGATATCGTGACACGACTTCCAGCTACATAAAACTATAAGGGTCCACGTCAATCTGAACGCGAACCTTTTTCGGGATGGTGGTCCTGGCAATCCATTTTTTTAACAGCGATTGCACGGCGATGTCCTTGCGAGCCTTGAGCAGCAACCGCCGGCGGTGGCGGCCTCGCAGCAGGGCGATGGGCGCGGGCGCGGGGCCGAATACCTGCACGCCATCCATGTGAGGCGCAGCGCGACCCAGAGCCGTTGCGGCACGGCTGACGGCTGCCTCGTCACTGCCGGAGACGATGAGCGCCGCCAACCTGCCGAACGGTGGCATACCCATGGCTTTGCGGGCTTCGGTCTCGACGGAAAGAAACTGGTCCCGGTCACCGGCAGCAATTGCCGTCATGACCGGATGATCCGGCAGGTAGGTTTGCAGCATGACGCGGCCCGGATGAGCCGCCCGCCCGGCTCGCCCGGCAACCTGATAGAGCAATTGATAGGTGCGTTCCGCCGCGCGCAGGTCGCCGCCGGATAATCCCAGATCGGCATCGACCACGCCAACCAGTGTGAGCAGGGGGAAGTGATAACCCTTGGCGACGATCTGGGTGCCGATGATCAGGTCCACATCATGGTCTTCAATGGCGCGTACAAGTTCTTCGGCGGCCCGTGGGCTTTGCAGGGTATCGCTGGCGGCGATTACATAACGGATATCCGGGAACAGGGTCGAGATTTCTTCCGCCAGTCGTTCCACGCCGGGTCCACAGGCGGCAAATTTCCCCGCGACCTCGCATTCGGGGCATTTCTCCGGCACCGGTGGCGAGAAACCACAATGATGACACTGCAACTTACCGAGCAGGCGGTGCTCTACCAGCCATGCCGTGCAGTTGGGGCATTGCAGGCGGTGGCCACAGGCACGGCACAGCGTCAGTGGCGCATAGCCCCGACGGTTCAAATACAGCATGGCCTGTTCGTTTTTGGCGAACACGTTGCCCAAAGCGTCTTGCAGTGCGCCGGAAATCCAGCGCGTGGCCGGTAGTTTCTCGATCCGCATATCGATCACATCGATTTGCGGCAGCGCCGCCCCGCTGTGGCGCTCCGGCAGGTGCAGCAGATCGTAGCGCCCGGATGCGGCATTCACCGCTGTTTCCAGCGATGGCGTGGCGGAGGCCAGAACGATGGGAATATGGCCAATCTGTGCGCGCACCACGGCCATGTCGCGGGCGTTATAGATGACGCCATCTTCCTGTTTATAGGCCGCATCGTGTTCTTCGTCAGCGATAATGAGGCCCAAATCCGGAAACGGCAGATACAGCGCCGAGCGTGCGCCGACGATGACCGATGCATGGCCGCGCGAAACCATGCGCCAGATTTCACGGCGCTGGGCGCGGGTCAGATCGGAATGCCATTCCAGGGACCTGACGCCGAAGCGGGCTTCAAACCGTTTACGCCACTGTGCGCCAAGGGCGATTTCCGGCAGTAGCACCAGCGCCTGTTTTCCTTGTCTGAGCGCCGTGGCGATGGCTTCGAAATAGACCTCGGTCTTGCCCGATCCCGGAACGCCGTCGAGAACATGGACGCCAAATGAGTGAGCGGTCACAGCCTGCATCAGATGATCGGCGGCGGCTTGCTGATCGGGGGACAAATCCGGACCTTTCTGGTCCGGGTTTGGCGCGGGTGGTGGCGGTGCGCTCAGACTCAGGGTCTGTATCACACCGGTATCCTTCAAGCCCTTGACCACGCCCGTGCCGGTTCCCGCTTCCTTCGCCAGTTCCGAGAGCAGACGCGGTGGCCCGCCGGTCAGTACGGCGATGACGCGCGCCCGTGCCGGCGTGGCGCGAAAGGTTGGCGGATCAGGGGCGAGGGCATAGGCAATGACGGGTTTGGGTGGATCAATGGCCTTGGGCACACTCATCACCATGCGCAGGACCGCACCCGGTGAGGCCATGGTATAGCGCGACACCCAGGCGATGAATTCCAGCGATTGGTCAGGCAGAGGCGGGAAGTCTGGCCGGGCAATGACGGACTTGAGCCTGCGCTCCGCCACACCGCCGTCATCCACGCCGGTGCCTGCTCCCCACACCACGCCACGGGCCACACGGGGGCCTAACGGAACATCGACAAAATCTCCCCGGGAAAGAATCATGCCTTCCGGAACGCCATAGTCGTAGGCGCTGGCGAGAGGTAGGGGTAGTAGGACGGCCACACGTTCACCCCCAATATATTGGGTTTTTTCGGTTGCGGAACTGGTATCGCCCTCGGTCATGGTCTACACTTTAGCGGTTCTGGTTGACGGGTCGAGCGGGTTTTCCTCGATCTTCCCCGAAGCGGATCGAATTTTTACTCCAGGTAATCCGGACGAGGCGCTATGACGGGGAATAACGAAGAACAAGTGGTCGGGCATGATGACGATGTGGAACAGCCGCGCGAGGCCGATGTCGTCCGTTATCTGCTGACCCATCCCGAATTCCTCGTCGATCATATTGAAATCCTGCGCCACATGGCGCCCCGCGAACAGTGGAGCGGCGAAGGGGTGGTTGATCTGCAATCGGTCCTGATTGACCGTTCGCAGGAAGCCATCGGTGATTTGCGCTCGGCAGCGCAGAGCGTGATCGAGACCAGTCGTTCCAACATGTCCGTGCAGGCCCGTACCCACGCAGCGGTCCTGGCGCTGGTGGAAGCGGAAAGCTTCGAAGACATTGTTCGCATTGTCACCCAGGACTGGCCGCATTCACTGGATGTGGATGTGGTTTCACTGGGGTTCGAATATTCCCGCGCGCCCTTTCCGGCGTTGGTCAATCCTGATCTCAGGCAATTGCCGCTCGGCACCATCCGCCAGATTTTGGGACCGGACCTGAATGTCCGCCTGTTTGGCGAGATGATTGACGATGGCACGGTGTTCGGTGAAGGCGCCGGGCTGGCCCACACGGCGGCGCTGGCGCGCATCGATGCAGGGTTCGAAACGCCCCCCGGGCTGCTGGCGCTGGGCGCGCGCGAAGACACCTTCGGCCCCGGTCAGGGGACCGAGCTGATTTCCTTCCTGTCCGCCGTGCTGGCGATCACCGTGCGGCAATGTCTGACCCGCAGGCCCTGATCGAAGGGATCGCCGCCCAACCGGCTGTGCGCCGGGCGGCGGAGGACTGGTATGCGTGGCTGGCGCACGAGCGCCGGTTGTCCCCCAACACGCTGGACGGCTATACCCGCGACCTGACCGGGTTCATGGCCTTTCTGGCGGCACATCTGGGGTTCCCGCCTGGCCTTCGCGATCTGGAAACCCTGCGTAGCGCTGATTTCAGAAGCTATCTGGCTAATCTGGGAAACCGCGGCCTGTCACGCACCTCGACCGCCCGCGCCATCGCGGCCTTACGCAGTTTGTTCCGCTTTCTCGACCGGCGGGGCATCATCTCCAACGCCGCCGCCAGCGCCCTTCGCACACCCAAGATTCCCAAAACCGTGCCCAAGGCGCTGGACAAGGCAGAGGCGGCGGAAGTCATGGATGCCATTGGGGAACTCAGCGACAAGCCATGGGTGGCGGCGCGTGATACGGCGGTGATGCTGTTGTTGTACGGTTGCGGCCTGCGCATCGGCGAAGCGCTGGGACTAAACCGTGAGAATGCGCCGGAACAGGGCGTCATGCGTGTTCGCGGCAAGGGAAACAAGGAACGCATGGTGCCGGTTTTGCCATTGGTTGCGGAGGCCGTTGCCGCCTATCTGGATGTCTGCCCCTATGACAAGGGCAGGGATGGTCCCCTGTTTTTCGGCGTTCAGGGCAAACGCCTGAATGCCCGCGCCATTCAGGACCGCATGCAGAAATTACGAATTTCTCTCAGATTACCGGAAACCGCGACGCCTCACGCGCTCCGCCACAGTTTCGCCACCCACCTGCTTGCCGGTGGCGGTGATCTGCGCACCATTCAGGAACTGCTGGGCCATGCGTCCCTGTCGACGACACAACGCTATACGGATGTGGATTCGGCGCATATTCAGGCGGTTTATAATACGACACATCCCCGTGCACGAATGCGTGAATAGAAGTCGGAGCATGATCGCGTCGGGGCAGATACCTTGCGACGCATCAACAGATGCTTGCATGCAGAGTACTGGAGGAGGATTGAATGTTAAATCTTTGGAGGAATCTCGGGCTGGGGTCTTTTGCGGTCATCATCGTCACCTTTATCCTTTTTGTCGTCGCTCTTTTTGTGAAAGGGTTCACGCATGACCTGTTGCTGGAGTCCGCAGTTTTTCTCGTTTCGGTTAAATTGATCATTTTGACCTATCAAAACAATCTGGGCGTTCAGTCCATAGAGAAGAAACTTGATCTTATTTTGAGCGAGGAAGAGCATCTTGAAAAAGCTATCGCCGCCTTGCAGCATGGCAATACGGCAAGTTCAGGAAACACCTGATCCATTGGCAATCTCGGGGAGTGATCCGATGTTACAGCGCATGAACGGGAAGTGGGTCCGGCGTATCTTCCGGCGGTCTGTAATTCAACACGCCCCAGAGCGTGGATGGGCCAGGGCTCGTTGCAGGAGTATGATAAGCCATGCGGCTTGACGATCGGGATATAAAAATCCTCTCGGTTTTGCAGACAGAAGGACGGATCACCAAGACCGAACTTGCTGCGCGCGTCAATCTTTCGCCAACGCCGTGTTGGGAACGGCTGAAGAAACTCGAAGACGCGGGTGTTATCGAAGGCTACGGAGCCCATGTCTCCCATACCTTGCTGGGGCCGTTGTCTGTTATTTTCATGGAGGCTGAAATCGACAGCCACCGCGCCGAGGACTTCGCCCGTTTCGAGAAAGCGCTGGAGGATATTTCTGAGATCGTGGAATGCTGGGCCGTCGGCGGCGGCATTGATTATATGATCAAGTTTGTCTGCAAGGATGTTGATTCATACCAAAAGGTCGTCGATGGAATGTTGCAATCCGAGATCGGCCTGAAACGTTATTACACCTACGTTGTGACCAAACCGGTCAAAAACTCTCCCAGCCCGCCGCTCACCGCACTTTAAAAAACTGCAAAACCTGGCTCCGCGAATGTTGGCAGGGCGTGAAACTCTCTGATTATGGCCCCTATGGCGAGGAATTTTCGTATTTTCTCCGGACTTTAAACGCACCCTCTGACCGTCAGCACGTACCTTGTCACCAGGGATATAACCCGCTACCGCCGGGTTGCCGGAGTGACAGGAGAATTCAATGCTCAGAAACGACCAGCTTGATCAATGGGACCGTGAAAATTTCTTTCATCCATCGACCCACCTGGCACAGTTCGCCCGTGGTGACATGCCGAGCCGGATCATCACCGGTGGTGACGGCGTTTACATCATGGATCGTGACGGCAATAAGCTGCTCGACGCGTTTGCCGGGTTGTATTGCGTTAATATCGGCTACGGTCGCCAGGAGGTTGCCGACGCTATCGCCAAACAGGCGCAGGAGCTGGCCTATTACCACGCCTATGTGGGGCATGGCACGGAGGCTTCGATCACGCTGGCCCAAATGATTATTGAGCGGGCCCCAAAAAACATGAGCCGGGTGTATTTCGGCCTCTCCGGTTCCGACGCCAATGAAACCAATATCAAGACGGTGTGGTACTACAACAACGTGCTCGGTCGGCCCGAGAAAAAGAAGATTATTTCCCGCTGGCGTGGTTATCACGGCTCCGGGCTGATGACCGGCTCGCTGACCGGGCTTGACCTGTTTCACAAACAGTTCGATTTACCGTTGTCGCAGGCGATCCATACCGAGGCGCCCTATTACTTCCGCCGCGCCGATGCGGCCATGAGCGAAGCGGCGTTTTCTGCCCATTGCGCGGAAAAGCTTGAAGAACTCATTCTTGCCGAAGGCCCGGATACCGTCGCCGCATTCATTGGCGAGCCGGTCCTGGGGACCGGCGGGCTGGTGCCGCCACCGGCCGGGTATTGGGCAGCCATCCAGGAGGTCTTGAGGAAATACGATATTCTGCTGATCGTTGATGAAGTGGTGACGGGCTTTGGCCGTCTGGGATCCATGTTCGGATCCGACCACTATGGCATCGAAGCGGACATCATCACCTGCGCCAAAGGTCTGACGTCGGCTTATGCGCCGCTTTCTGCTTCTATCGTCTCAAACAGGGTCTGGAAAATTCTGGAACAGGGAACGGATGAGTTTGGGCCCATCGGGCATGGTTGGACCTATTCCGCTCATCCAATTTGTGCAGCGGCGGGGGTCGCAAATCTGAAACTCATCGACAGTCTGGGGTTGATCGCGAATGCGGGCGCGACGGGGGCCTACCTCAAGACGTCAATGCTGGGTGCCATTGGCGAGCATCCAAATGTCGGTGAGATCAGGGGGGAAGGCCTGATGCTGGCGGTAGAATTGGTGGCAGATCGGGATAATCGTGCATTCTACGATCCTGATCTGACCATAGGGGCAAAAGTCGCTGCCGCACTGCTCAAACGGGGTGTTATCGCCCGCGCCATGCCACAGGGCGACATCGTTGGTTTCGCGCCACCATTGTGCCTGACAACAGAAGAAGCTGATATCGTCGTGGACGCCATGAAGGAGGCTGTTCAGGAAATCTGCTCCAACACCTGATTCGTGGGGCTGTGGAAGATGCCGGGCCGTGCGTCGCGTTCCATCACTTATCGGAAAGAAAGCGTTTTCATCGCCGAAGGAGTTTGAGTAGGGTTCGGGCGTGACCGAAGCATATCAGGGAAATATCGGTTGGACTCACCCGAACAAATTTTTACCCTTACGGAAAAACGCAGGGAAGCGCCGGGC
>JAJFIE010000488.1 GCA_021775275.1 Rhodospirillales bacterium
CAACTTTTTCGGTCTAAACGATCTGTATACGGACTCGACTGATGGCTCTCTGTACCAGTCGGATCAGGTCTCCAACACCTTCTCCACTTCTGCGGCAACGCTGTCTTTCTATGATGCGACACTTGGCACCGGCGCCGGAAACGCATTAGGAACCGTAAGCATTGCCCAGGCTGGCAGCCTGACAGCCATGGTCACCGCCATCAATAATGCAGGCATTGGTGTCACGGCATCCCTGGTTCCGGATGGCTCGGGCAGCCGGTTGCGGATCCAACATGACGCCGGTCAGGAATTGGTTATCACCCAAGCGGCAACCGATACCGTGCTCACCGACATGAATATTGTTCGCGCACAGGCACGGTCGGCAGCGACCATCTCGGTACGCGCCGATATTGTCGCCTCACCGTCCCTCACCACCACGGCGTTGATGCAATATGATACGGAACGCGGCGAGTACGCACTGACTGCTGGCGACAACACGGTCATCCAACAACTCGCGACCATGCTGGCGTCAAAAAACGGATTTGACGCCACCGGTGGCCTAAGCACGTCGAGTAAAACGTTCGATGAGTATGCCGCTGACATTTTGTCGCGAAACTCTAGCCTCGCCTCCACCAATGAATCGCAACTGGAAACCCAGCAAAGCCTGACGGACACGCTACAGCTGGAATCAAGCCGGATCAGCGGCGTCAATCTCGACGAAGAAATGTCAAATCTGGTTTTGTTTCAACAGGCCTTTTCAGCTTCTGCCCGGGTAATTGCCGTCATTCAGGCGATGTTTGAAACCCTCGAAGATGCCGTACGGTAACGGAGACAGGCCATGACACGCATATCCGACGCATCGTCCATTAATTCTCTGATCAACCAGATGCTGAAAACAGAGTCTCGGCGGGTTGAAGCCAATTTCCAGGTGGTTACTGGGAAAGTCTCGGCAGACTATTCCGGCCTAGCAGCCGAGTCGCGCCGACTGGTCAACCTCGAGACAACACGTGACCTGGGCGAGCGTTTTATCAAGAATAACGAGACGGCAGAACTCCGCCTCAATGTCATGGCCCTGACTCTCGAATCCATCGATACCGTCATCCGGGATTTCCGCCAATCGCTCACCGATTTTCAGGCGAGAAGCGATTTTAGTCAACAAAGCGTCGAGGAACTTCAGAAATTTGCTTTCAACAGCATGCAGAGCCTTGAAGCATTTCTGAACGTCGAGGCAGATGGGCAGTTCATTTTTTCCGGCACAAAGGTCGGTACAGAACCGGTCAATCTGGGGCTGACGTCTCTCGATGCTTTTCAGACAAAGTACGATGGTTCCGTGAGCACATATGCCACGACACGCGATGCCCATTTGTCGACCCTTTCGACGACGAAAGACACCAACAACGAAAATTCCGAATTCATCAATAACAGTAACTGGCTGACGTTCGTCCGTGATGATGATAGCAACGGTGACGGCACCAACGACAAGGTCAGCTCCATTGAAGCTACCAGTGCGCTGTTTTCCGGTTATAAGGCAGGCAGCAGAATTTCTGTTACCGGCACGGGCAGCAACAACGGGGACTACACTGTTCAAAGCGTGTCATCGGACGGAACTAAAATCTTCATCACGACAGAAATGTTTACCGATGAAACCCTGCCCGAAGGATTGACCGATGACACAGCACAGAGCGCGGTTACCTTCACCCTGCCGGATGCAACGCAACTGACAAATGCCACGACTGGCAACATCGATTTTGCCCGGCAAGCAGGCACCATCACGGCGGTTACAGCGGGCGCTTTCAGCACTGTCAATGTCGGTGACACAATCGTGCTTGGCGGCGCCGGGCAGGGCAACGGCAGCTACACCGTTACCGCCATTGACGCCACAAGCCAGGTTCTTACCGTATCAGCGGGTCCGGACATAACGCTCGCTGACGGCAGTTCGCTGGATGTAAATGATACAGGAGCCGTCGTTCTGAACAGAGCCGCCAACACTCTGACGGCAAACACCCCGGGCGCGTTTTCAGGAATGGCGGTGGGTGAGAAATTTACCCTGGGCAACACCGCAGAAAATGATGGCGACTACACGGTTGGATCAATATCCGCAGACGGCACACAGGTTACGATCGTATCGTCCAAATTGACGGATGAGGGAACAACCAGCGGAAACACATTCTTCGATTATACGGTTGGCAGTCAGTTAGCATTCAATACCGTTACCGATGTAATCTCAGCGCAGGACGTTACTGGAACAGCCCTTGCCGGGGTCTTTTCCAACCTGAAGGCCGGTGATTCGATTACTGTTGCGAATTCCCCGACGAATGACGGAACCTATACTGTCGGTTCAATTTCCTCGGACGGGTCTGCAATCACGCTCAGCACCGCGACCACGCTGCCCGGGAGCACCGAAACCGATAACAATGGCACGGCAGTGACGGCGCCCGCCCGTGGTTTCACCTACGACGCCGGAAACGAGATTGTCTTTAATGATACAACAGACACCATCTCGTTACGCGATATCACGACGGCGGCCAATGGCACACTCGATATTTTTGACAATCTGCGCGTCGGAATGCAAATCACCGTAGCTGGAACAGCAAGCAATAATGGTGTTTTCACCGTGGCAAGCGTCGCTGCTGACGGCGCGAGTTTTACAGTCAGTGAAAACATCACTGTCGCGGAGACATTTGATCCCAGCGTCGCCGGAACCGCCGTCACCATGAAGGTGTTTGCCGCCGCCGGCACCATCGAAAATTCACAATCTTACTATCAGGGCAATACCCAGACACTTACCCACCGGGTCGATGAAAGCCGAACGATCGATATCGATGTAACGGCCTCGCATCCGACATTTGAGAAAATGTTCCGGGCAATGAGTCTTGTCGCACAAGGCAAGTTTGGTAGCGAAGGCAGCCTTGAAAACAATCGTGTTCGTATTGAGCAGGCGGTTTTTCTGGCGGATGACGCAATTGCTGCACCGTCTGAGGGAACGCCACCTTTTGGCACCGAGCTCCAGAGTGACCTCAACGAGATTATTTTCAATTTGGGTTTCAAGCAAGTCGTCTTAACCAATTCAATGGCCAAACAGACAGATTTTAATAATTTGCTGGGCGGTTTCATTTCCCAGACCGAAAACGTCGACGAAACAGAGGCCA
>JAJFIE010000489.1 GCA_021775275.1 Rhodospirillales bacterium
TGACGAAGGTGGCGCACTGACCGAGGCAGTCCGAAGGCGCCCCTATCAGGTTATCCTGTTTGATGAAGTCGAGAAAGCCCACCCGGATGTATTCAATGTGATGCTACAGGTGCTGGATGATGGCCGCCTGACTGATGGACAGGGGCGAACAGTGGATTTCCGCAATACGATGATCATCCTGACCTCTAACCTGGGCGGTGACATTATGGCCCAGCAGCAGGATGGACACGATTCGTCCGAAATCAGGGAGCCGGTGATGGAAATCGTGCGGGCGTCCTTCAGGCCCGAGTTCCTCAACCGGCTGGATGAAATTATTCTGTTCCACCGCCTGTTCCCCGAACACATGACCGGAATCGTTGATATTCAACTGGCCCGGTTGCGCAAGCTTCTGGATGATCGTTCCATGGAAATGGAGCTTGATGGCCCGGCGCTCGCATGGCTATCGGAGAAGGGATACGATCCTGTCTACGGGGCCCGGCCCCTCAAGCGGGTGATACAGAAATCTCTGCAAAATCCGTTGGCCAGCCTCATGCTGGAAGGGCGTATTCATGATGGTGATACGATCCGGGTATCTGTCGGCGAGAGCGGACTTCTGATCAATGGGCTCGAAGCCGAGGCCGCGTAACTCGCAGTATGAGCCAGTTCCGGAGAAATTTCTTCTGTGCGGATCATGTGACCACGATCACTGCGGGCATTTCGCCGCCATGACATGCTGGGGCATCTTCAATTAAGGAACCCGGGCCAGTCTCATGGACGCGATTAACCTGACCGAAACGACCCGCACGAACTTGTTTGCGCTACAGCGCACCGCGCTTGTCCGCGAGCAGAGCGCCCGTCAGTTGTCGACCGGCCTCAAGGTCGAGCGCGCCACGGATAATCCCGTTTCCTTCTTTCAAGCCAGTGCACTGACCAACCGGGCAAGCGATCTGTTCGACGTAAAGAACGACATTGGTCAGGCCTTGAGTGCTGTTGAAAGCTCGCTGGTTGGTGTGAATGCACTGGATGATCTCGCAAGTCAGATTCGTGGTATTGCCCTTTCCGCCCGTGGCGGGTCGGCCGAGGCGCGTGCGGCGGCGGCGGACCAGTTTGACTCGCTGCGCGATCAGCTCGGAAATCTAGCCAATGACACGTCCTATCAGGGGACCTCGTTGCTGGCGAGTAATCCGGATAATCTGACAGTAGGATTAAACGAGTCCGGGAGCGCGGCAACAACCATTGAAGGATCAGCCTCGGATGCGTCGGGTCTGGGCATTCAATCGGCATTGGGCGCGTTCAGCGGGTTCGCCAGTGATGCGGACATTGATGCGGCGGTGGCGCAAATTGATGGTGCTATTTCTCAACTGCGATCAAGCGCATCGGGCTTTGGCTCGGATGTGGGATTGCTGAACATTCGCGAAAACTTCACATCCAGCCTCAATGCAACATTGCAAGAGGGCGCCGCGAAGCTGGTCAATGCTGATTTGAATGAATCGGCTGCCGTGCAGCTATCAAGCCAGATCAAGCAACAGCTTGGCACAAACTCCCTGCGGCTTGCTGCACAGGCCGAGCAGTCAATTGGACAGTTGTTGTTCTCATGAGCAATCATGCAGCCCAGGCTTACGGAGTGACAACCGGCATGACCCTCGCGGGTCGAAGCCTGGAAGGCCGGGCATTCGCCCGTGCGGCACAGTTATTGAATGATGCCCGGGAAGCGCCCGATGACCGCTTGAAGGCGGTCAAGGCGTTACGGTTTAATCATCAGCTCTGGACCATATTGCAAGCCAGTTTGTTGGAGAGTATCAATGATATGGATACGGCCCTGAATGATGACCTGTTGAAGCTGTCGTTGTTCGTTGACCGGCGTACGGCAGAAGCGTTGGCGGATGCTGATCCGGTATTGTTAGATGCGTTGATTTCCATTAATCGTGATATCGCGCAAGGCCAACTCGCGAACCCATAACCCGAAACAGCAACCATCCGAGATCAAGGTGTGTTTTGTGCAACGTCCCGGGAACCGAACAGTTCGGCATACTGATCGGCAAACGCCTGTACGGTATCCTGGAAACGGACAAGCTCATCGCCTTCAAGTTTCAGGCCGGACGGCATCTTAACTTTCATCGGGTTTACCTGGATTTTTTTCTTCAGGATTTCATAGTGAAGATGGGGTCCGGTTGAGCGTCCGGTCGATCCCACGTATCCAACAACCTGCCCCTGTCGCACGCGCTTGCCTTTACGGATGCCTTTGCCAATGCCCTTCATATGGGCGTAGGCCGTTGAGTATTCGCCGTTGTGACGGATACGCACATATTTGCCGTAAGCACCATTTCGACCTGCAAAATCGATGACGCCATCGCCTGCAGCATAAATCGGCGTGCCCCGAGGGGCGGCGAAATCCACGCCCTTATGCATCTTGTTAAAGCCTGAAATCGGATGCTTGCGGTTGCCGAAGCCGGATGAAAGCCGGGCGCCATCGATGGGTGTACGCATCAGGGTTTTCTTGGCGCTGCGCCCTTTGGCATCAACAGAATCTGAGGTTCCGTCTGTGGTCGTGGAGCGGTAGATGGGAAGGGCTGTGCCGCTCAGATTGATCTCCGCATAGAGAATCTCCCCATAAGCAACCGTATTGCCATCCGGGTCCTGCATGCTCTCATAAAGTACATTGAAGGCGTCACCCTTTCGGATATCACGCTGGAAATCCACGTCCCACGAATAGGCGTGAATGAGATTAATCAGAACAGGAACGGGTAACCCGGCGCGAACACCGGCCATGTAGAGACTGTCATCGATAGTGCCGCTTGCCGGACGCGCTTCAGCGGTCAGCACTTTTTCTTCCCTGGCCGCAGTGAAACCATCGGTGGTTCGTTCAAGGGAAACCAGATCGCGGCCCGTCGGTTCGTACTCAAGGCCGATAAGCCGTTCGGAATCACTTTCGCTCTCTGCAAAAAATTCCAGATTGATTTCCTGTCCGGCCCGGATGCGCTTCGGATCGAACGCATCGGAGAAAACTTCGACAACGGTCGCTGCCTCAATCCTGGAAAGACCAGCGTTTATCAGCAGTCCGGACAACGTGTTGCCCGGTTTAACAACGATGGTTTTGAAGATTGATGTGGGCAGGGGAGGTATCGAAGCAACAGCATCTGCCACCGGGTCCTGTTCAGTATCGCGACGCACATACTCGAACCGCCGGGTCTGCAAGGTTGCCGCCGCCGCAGGGTTCCCAAGGGACATGGGCGCCAGAGAGAATGTCGGCTCGCCACCGATTTCGTCAATATGGACCGCATCAAATAACGCAGCGCCGGCCCCGATGACTGTGGCTGTTATAATAGCTAATGGCAGGAATCCACGGAGCGTCATACCTACTTGGTCCCTCAATTTGTCACTCGATTGTGCAGCGCAATATATTTATTTGTATTTTGCTTTGTCGGGCAGTTGGCGAAAAATGAATCCCTGAACTCAATCTGTCAAGTCGTTTGGGGTAATTCAGCCAATAAAATCAATGTTATGTGTTGATTCTTAACATTCGGTTTTTATTGTCAGCCGACCGTCATCATTTTGTCGCATTTTCCATTTGACACCCACCGCTGGAATGCGTACAAACCCGCTCCGCCGCAGACACCAGGTGTCGCTGATAAGCGCATTTGGACAGTTCTGCGGTTAAGTGTTCTTTGAGATTGTGAATATGGAAGGGATACGCGGGCGGCGTTGGTGCGTTTTGTGCTTATAGTCTGTCTGTGTATCGATAAAGTAATGCTTTATTGAGCGTTTTCTGGCCTGGATTTATCTGGGTTAGGAGACAGTGCGGGACAGGCTCTATTTGGTTGGAACTTCGGTTTTGGCCAAGTCAACTTAAGAGTTTGATCCTGGCTCAGAACGAACGCTGGCGGCATGCCTAACACATGCAAGTCGAACGAAGGCCCTAGCTTGCTAGGATACCTTAGTGGCGGACGGGTGAGTAACGCGTGGGGACCTGCCCTGGAGCGGGGGACAACCACTGGAAACGGTGGCTAATACCGCATACGCCCTTTGGGGGAAAGGCTTCGGCCACTCCTGGATGGTCCCGCGTCTGATTAGCTAGTTGGTGAGGTAATGGCTCACCAAGGCGACGATCAGTAGCTGGTTTGAGAGGATGATCAGCCACACTGGGACTGAGACACGGCCCAGACTCCTACGGGAGGCAGCAGTGGGGAATATTGGACAATGGGGGAAACCCTGATCCAGCAATGCCGCGTGAGTG
>JAJFIE010000490.1 GCA_021775275.1 Rhodospirillales bacterium
TCAAACTCCTTGATCAGGCGCGCAGAGATATCGGTGTGGGCGATGACTGCGGACTCGTTGGTGCATAGAATACTGTTATCGTAGGCCTTGGAATCCGTGATCAGTCTGGCCGCACTCGCCACATCGGCAGAGACATCCACATAGGCAGGTCCATTGCCGGGGCCAACGCCCAGCGCGGGGTTCCCCGAACTATACGCCGCGCGCACCATGGGCGTGCCGCCCGTCGCCAGGATAACATTCACCTTGGGGGACTTCATAATGGCGTCAATCAGGGCCAGGTCTGGATACTCCACCACCTGCACGATACCGTCAGGCGCACCGGCGGCTTCCACCGCCCGCGCCATTTCCCGGGCCGCCTCGACACAACACTCCCGCGCCGCCGGATGGGGGCTGATGACCACGGCATTGCGTGACAGGATCGCCAACATGGTTTTGTAAAAAACCGTCGCCACCGGGTTGGTGGATGGCACCAGGGCAAAAATCACCCCCGCCGGTTTCGGAATCTTGACAATCTTCCGTTCAGAATCAATACGGAAGTCCGTCAGATTTTCTTCGCGGTAGTAATCAAGGATGCCTCTGCTACACAGGCGGTTCTTTTCCGCCTTGTGCTGGATGACGCCAAAACCGGTTTCCCGCACCGCCCAATCGGCGAATTCGTCGGCGCGAGTCTCGGCGGCATGGGCCGCAGCCTCGGCAATTTTCATAACTTCTGCGCGACCAAAGGTCGAAAACGCCGAAACGGCCCATTCAGCCTTTTCCAGCATTTGCTGCGCCTGATAGACGCTGACGTCTGCCTCAGTCGTCCCGGTGGTGTTGTTTTCGCTCATCGTCGCCTCGCCGGTCGGGGAAACCCTGATGCCGGAATTGTATGGAACCCCACGACCATGCGCTTGACACTGGGCTGTGATTTCTTGACATCTCGCCTTTGCAGGGCAGAATTTTTAAACTCATAAATATACCGAAATATTTTCGCAAACAAAATTAAAAATAGCCAGTTTCCCTTGAAATACAGTATAGTTTGGGTCATATTGGTCACCCGCGCCAAAACAGATACGGATAGACGTTTTTCATGGCCGCGAAAGAAGCACCAACAGGATCAGAATCAGGTGTGCTCGCCCCTGCCGCGACGGGGGTTTTTGATTTCATTTGCGTGCAGGGCGGCGATGCAGACAGCATCTTTGGCAACGCCGGCATCGAACCTGATTGTGTCGGCAATCCAACCTTTAATCTGTCCCTCAACACCTATTGCGGCATGTTCGAAGAGGCAGCACGACAGACACGGAATGACAACTTTGGCCTCTGGTTTGGCCATCAGTTCCGGCCACAGGACCTGGGTATGCTGGGGTACGCCGCCGTCTCTTCCCCGACGGTGGGCAGCGCACTGGAAAATCTGGTCAAGCTTTTCCATTTTCACCAGCAGGGCTCCTTCATGCAGTTACGGTCAACGGATGATGGCCTGTTCCGATTGGAATATCAGATCAATGATGGAAGGATCATTCAGCGCAGGCAGGATGCCGAGCTTTCACTGGGCATGTTTGCGAATATATTTCGGGAGTGCTACGGCAATAACTGGGGCGCCGAAGAAATTCACTTCGAACATCCAAAACCGGAAGACTGGAGTGACCATGGGCAGGCCTTCAACGCGCCGGTCTATTTCGGTCAAGAAACCAATGCCATTCTGTTCAAGCCATCAGACCTGGACGGCCGCATGCCCCAATCGGACCTGCGATTACTGTCCATCGTGCAGACCTGTCTGGCAGAGCTTGGTAACGCCAGGGTTGAAAACGGTGGTTTCGCCGATCAGGTGCGCAATGCTGCACGGTCCCGCCTTCCCGACGGATACCCTTCCCTGGAAGGCATCGCGGATCATCTGAGGATATCAACTGCCAGCCTGCAACGCAGACTGTCGGACGAAAATGTGACCTACAAAGATCTGGTGGAAGATATTCGCCACGAACTTGCGTTCATGTACCTCGATCAACGGCATCTATCGCTGTCGGAAATCGGCTTTCTTCTCGGCTATTCCGAACTCAGCGCCTTCAGCCGCGCTTTCAGGCGCTGGACCGGAACATCGCCCCGTGCCTACCGGGATCAAAAGTCAGGCGCATAATCCGTGCGCGATTATTCAAGTGCTTCGATTGATTCGGGCAGGGTCTGACCACCATCCACAACAATGGTTTGACCGGTGATATAGTTGGCTTCCTGCGAGGCAAGGAACAAAGCCGCATACCCGATATCTTCGACCACGCCCAGTTTTCTGAGCGGAACCGATGCGGCCATGGTCGCCAGATAGTCCTCACCCAGACCGTCGAGGCCTTCAGTGATGATATTGCCGGGCAACACGGCGTTCATGGTGATGTTGTGTTTTGCTGTTTCAATACAGGCTGTGCGCATGAAACCAAGTTGCGCCGCCTTGGAGGCGCCGTAGTGGCTCCATCCCGGAAAGCCGGTAATGGGCCCGGTAATGGATGACGTCAGGACAATGCGGCCATAATCTTTTTCCTTCATGAACGGCAGACAGGCCTTCACACTCAGGAACGTTCCCTTGACGTTGGTGTTCAGCACCATATCAAACTCGGACGGATCCATGTCTTCAATCGGCGTCTGCGGATAGACCCCGGCATTGGCGCAAAGAATGTCGATGCCGCCATAACGCTCATTACACGCAGCGGCCATGGCCTGCTGCGAGTCCCAGTCCCCCACGTCGGCGGCAAATGCAGAAACGTTGCCGGTACCCTGCTGGCCAAGTTCCTCGGCAACCGCCCGGGCGTCGGCTTCTGTACGCGCAACGATCATGACATTGGCGTCGTGCTTGGCGAACACGCGTGCAATACCTTTCCCGATGCCCTTGCTCGCGCCGGTGACAATGACGGACTTGCCGGAAATTGGTGTCAGCATGATCGTTTTCTCCTGTTGATACGATATTTTCGTTGTTGTTAATCAGTCGTTCTATCCTGCGCAAAGATATTATGTGAGTCGACGCTTTTGACGCCCCCGGTAGAGTGTGTATGCCACATATGACACAAACAGGGTGATCGTCGCACCGCCCATCATCAATGACCCGAGCGTCGGCACCATGGGCGTATAACCTGACACCATTTTGGCGTAGAGCCATTCGGGCACCGTCTGATCCGCGCCGGTGGAGAACAACGACAACGGGAAATTGCCCCATGACAACAGGAATGCGAATACACTGCCGGATATGATTCCGGGCGACAGGATCGGCAGGGTGACCTCTCGCAAGGTCTGCAACCGTGTCGCCCCCATATCGACGGCGGCTTCTTCCAGCGACGGATCAAAGCTGTAGACCTGAATGGAAATAATCAGGGTCACAATGGGGACAATCCAGACCATGTGTGCGAAAACCGCCGTCATCCAGCTTGTGGTAATACCAAGCACAGAAAACCAGAGCAGCAACGCCAGACCCAGAACGGCCTGTGGGAAAAAAATCGGCAACAGAATGATCTTCTGAAATAGTTTCCGGCCTTTCCAGTCATACCGCGCGAAGGCCAGTGCGCCAAAGAACGCCAGAACAACCGACAGCACCGTGACCAGCAAAGCGACACTGAACGAGGTCGTCAGCAGATCGCGGACCGACAGGGATTCAAAGGCTTTTTCGTACCAACGCGTGGTCCAGTTAACGACGGGAAACTGGAAATACCGCTTCTTGGAAAATGATGCCAGAACAACAGAAACCATGGGTGTGTAAAGAAACATCACAATGCACACGGTCCACAGGATAATCAGCGGTTTTGCATAATTTTTTTTACCAGCCTGCATAATACCCTCACCGACGTCCAATGATGCGGTCAAGATCAATCCGCCGGAACAGGAAAAACACAAGGCTGCCGGAGAAAACAATCAGAATGACCGACAGCATGGCGCCTTTTGGCCAGTTTTGCGCGAAGGTAAAGGCGGACTCGATATCGTCCGCAATCATGATAACTGTCTGTCCGCCAAGAATTTTCGATTCCGCCAACGATCCCAGAGACAGGATAAATGTCAACATACAGCCGATCATGATGCCGGGCATAGCGAGGGGCACCTCGATTTCACGAAAAATCTGCAACCGGGATGCGCCCAGATCAGAAGCCGCCTCCTTCAATGTATCCGGCACCATGGACAACCCGATAACAAGGGGGAACAGCATGAATGGCAGATAGACATAGACCAGACCGAGCACGATGGCGGGCACCGTATAAAGCAAACTGGGTAATTGCACGCCGAACAACAGTTGCATTGACCCGTCGGCGATACCGTTCTTCAGCAAAACCAGAACCCAGCCGAAAAGGCGGATATTTTCTGACACCAGAAGCGGCACGACGATTATCATGGTCACAACATTTGCCCACGGCCCGAACATCTTCGCCATGCCATAGGCTACCGGGTAACTGATGACCAGTAACAGGGCAACAGCAATCAGTGACAGAAAAACAGACCATACAAAGGACAGGTAGTAACTGTCGGTGACGATGGAGATGAAGTTGGCGAAGGTCGGCGCCTGAGCCAGCGAAAATGTTCGCGGTGGCATGAAGCTGTAGCCCAGAACCATCAACAACGGACCGGCAAACCCGATCAGCAGGAAAGCTGCTGCGGGAATTGCGGCGCGTACGCCTGGCTGCATCAACCATCTCATCATGCCGGAATGCGTCCCATCAATCCTGAATCTTTGTTAGTCGCTCACCAAAATAGAGTCTTCCGGACGCCAGCCGATGCGCACGGTATCGTCCAGCTTACCCTCATATGGCTCGTCCTGAAGCCGTTCCACCAGCCATTGATAGCCATCGGAGTCGGCGCGCACCTGATACTGAATACGCGAGCCCAGGGAATAATCATTGTAGACCGTGCCCTGAACCTTGTTGGGCAGGTCTTCCGCTGCCCGGCCAATTTTAACTATCTCCGGACGAATGATCAGATAGCCCCGTTCAAAGTTATCCGGCTCACGGCTCACGGCAAACTCGGCGCCATCGGTCACGGACTGCACACGCTTGTCACCGATGCGCGCGACTTCAACGGTATTCACCTCGCCCATGAACTGGGCGACGAATTTGCCATTGGGTTCATTATAAATTTCGTAGGGCGTGCCCACCTGTACCATCTTGCCGAAATCCATGATGCCGATGCGGTCACTCATCACCATGGCCTCTTCCAGCGAATGGGTGATGTAGACGAAGGTTTTTTTGGTAGCCCGGTGAATATCCTTCAGTTCTTTTTCCAGCGTCTTGCGCAGGCGAAAATCCAGCGCGCTCAGCGGTTCATCGAAAAACAGAATGTCGGGATCAAAGGCCAATGCGCGAGCCAACGCCACGCGCTGGCGCTCACCACCGGAGCACTGGTTAACGCCTTTTGAGTAATAATCCGTCGGCAATCGCAACTGTACGAGAAGTTCCTCCGCCCGCGCGCGGCGCCTGGCGGGATCAACGCCAGCAATTTTCATAGGAAATTCAATATTCTCGCCAACAGTCTTGTGGGGGAAAAGCGCCAGCGACTGGAACACCATACAGGTGGGGCGCTTGGCGGCCGGGACATCGTTGATGCGCTGCCCGCGCAGAACGATATCTCCGCCCGTGGGCCGGTCCATGCCGACCAGCATGCGGATCATGGTTGTCTTGCCGCTGCCGGAAGGTCCGACGAGGGTGAAGAACTCGCCGTTTCCAATATCGAGACTAACATCATCCACGGCGGTAAAATTACCGAACCTCTTGGTGATGTTACGAAGTTGGAGAACGGGTTCGTCTACTCCATTACTCATCAAACCTCCCGGGCGGCATCATTTCGCGGACCGTTTTATCGGCCAGTCATTAGTATAACAGATCGTACCCGACCGACTTAACTTTCCCGTTCGCGCTTGGCGGCGGAATAGATATCGTACATTTCCGCATAGTCCGGATTGATATCATAGTCCGTTGAATTCGCCATTTCTTCTTCCAGGGTATCCCACTGGATCGCGTCCAGTTCATCCTTGTCGAACTGCGCCATCACCTCACCGGAGCCCATCTGGGTTACCGGATTGTAGGTGCCTTCGGCAAACGCAACCTTCTTCGAGACATCCGGACGCTGGACGTAGGCCAGGAAATCTTCCGAAAGGGTCGACGGGTTGGGATTGTTCACGACCGAGGTGAGTTCGATCCACACGATGCCACCCTTGCCGTTCATGGGGCCGGATTTAGGCGTGATACCGCGCACCTGGTTTGCACCGTCATACCGCGCCGGTGATGATGTATAGGTACCGCCGGTGAAATAGGCATCAATTTCACCATTGATCAGTGCGAGGTTCATAGCCACCAGATCATCGGTCAGTATCTTGGCGCCGCTGAAGACCTGTTTACAAGCTGCGGTAAAGGCCGTGATTTCGGCTTTTGAATGCTTCTTGAACGGATCAACACCCGCCGTCACACACATGTGATAGATGTTCCAGTTATCGTACGTCAGGATGCCGTATTTACCCTTGAGGGCAGGATCAAGGAAGATATTGAAACCCTCATCCTCGGCCGTCGCACGGGAAATCTTGTTGGTATTGACGACGAAGTTAAACGGACCAAACCGCTGCGTCATGCCGAGTAGATGTTCGCCAGTCTTGTCCATGGCCCATTCATAGGGCGGGTGGAACGCTGGCATCATTTTCTCGAACATGGGTTCGAAACGATCCCGAGGGAGCTCCGAAATCAACCCTTCCGGCCACATCATTTCGCGGGCCCAGGGATTGTTCAGATTAATCAAATCCCAAACCTTGGTTTCACCGGCACGCAACCGGTTCACCGCGTCGGGGTCCGATGTCAGGCCTTCTGCACGGACCGTGGCGCCGGTCTCACGACGGAACGGATCAAGGACGTCGTCGGAATTGTAGCCTTCCCAGCAATAGATATTCAGCTCGTCAGTGCGTGCGGCGTTGGCCACATTGGCGAATGAGCCGCCGTACGCAGCCGCAAGAGCGAAAGCGCCGGTCTGTTGCAGGAAATTTCTGCGAGTCTTTTTTGAATTAAACATGAATGCCTCCTGATGTTTCCCTGTCTGCGTCTCTCGTGTCTTTTTGCGCGCCTTTTTGATGTTTTGGACGCGTACCACCTGTTGAAGCGGGCGAGCCACCTTACCTCAGTCGGAAATTGATTCAACAATTTTGTTGATGTTAGAAACGAAAATGTTGAACTTGCCAAAAATAAATGCACTAAATGTCAATATAAATTGGTAGTTGACGTGATTTTGTATGAAAACGAGATGGGATGCCACAACACGCTACAAATAAGTCCAAGCTGAAAAAGCTCGACCGACAGGCCCGGATTGTCGCCGAGTTACGGGCGAACCCGACAGTTCGCATCTCCGAACTGGCGCATGAATTTCACGTAACGACGGAGACTGTCCGTCGGGATGTCGACGCGCTTGCCCGCAAGGGAATGGTCAGCAGAACCTACGGAGGCGCAGCGGCCATGGCGCTGGCCATTGAGCCAACGCAGACCGACCGCTATGCCGTCTGCCAGAAAGAACGGGAAAAAATCGCCCGCAGCGCACTGTCGCAGATCACCAATGGTGATGTTGTGATCATGGAGAGCAGCGCGACGACGGCGATTTTCGCCCACCGCCTGACCATGGAACGCGCCAATCTGACGGTGATCACCAACGGCATCCGCAACGCGCAGATTCTCAGCAACAATGACAGCTTCAAGATCGTCGTCTGTCCGGGATTTTACCGGGCCGACGAACTGGGCATTTACGGGGCGGAAGCCATTGCCTTTCTCAACCGTTTTACCGCCAATATTTCCATCATTGGCGCGGGTGGCATGACCGACGAGGGTCCGCAGGATTTTCTCTCGGAAGTTTGCTGGCTGAAACGTTGTATGATTGACCGTGGTCAGCACGTCATGCTGTTGGCGGATCATTCGAAATTCGGCGTCAGTGGCGTCGAAACCATCTGCTCATATGACCAGATCGATACTCTGGTAGTCGATCGCGAGCCGCCGCCGTCACTGAGGCGTGCGCTGGACGCAAATGATACCCAACTGGTTATTGCCCGCTAAACATACCGATATTATTTCACTAGTTTACGCCATTCCGAAATAATCGTGTGCGCAATGGCCTTCTGGTTTTCCTGATAGCGTGTAAAATCGGATTCCAGGGTATCGAGTAATCTGGGCTCTGCGACATACAGGGTTGCGCCGAAATGTCGCATCCACTCACGGACAATATCCACGGTCACCTCCATGTGGAATTGCAGGCCATAGGTTTTCTCGCCGTACCGAAATGCCTGCACCGCACACGCACCGCCGGTGACAAGATTGGTTGCCCCCACAGGTAGTGAAATCGCCTCGAAGTGGTTTTCGAAGACCGTGAACGATTTACCGAGAACCGAGAATATCGGGTCCTCGCCGCCCTCAGCCGTGCGCGTTAACTCAACAAAGCCTGATTCAAGTCTTCCCATGGCGGTAACGTCACCGCCGATGACACGGGCGATGATTTGTGCGCCGAGACAGACCCCCAACACAGGTCTCTCACCTTCATGAAACCGCCGCACCAGTTCCATGAGTGGTTTCAGATAAGGATAGACAGCGTCTTCGTTGGCGCTCATGGGGCCGCCAAGAATGATCAGTCCGGCATAATCGCCGGGCTGCTCGGGCATACCGGGATAACTCAGGGGTGCGAAAGATGCATACTCCTCATTGGGCATGATAACATCATAAGTGTCGCCATTAGAGATAATCGCCTCGCCAATGGACCCGGAAGGCGCGACCGGGTCATTAACAACGACAAGGAACTGACAGGATGCATCTGCACGCATTGTCATGAACGGAACACGCGCTCGCCAGCCAGTATTCGGCCGAATAACTCAGGATCAACATTGCCACCGGAACAGATGACGACAACGGTCTGGCCCGCCACATCCACATGGCCTTTCAAGGCGGCGGCAAGCGCCACGGCGCCGCCCGGCTCCACAACAAGCTTGAAGGTCCGGAACGCCTCGACCATGGCATCGGCCACATCGCTTTCCGAAATAGCGACACCACCCGCCAGGTGCTGACGGTTTATCCCGAAAGTAATTTCACCTGGTGTGGGAGACGACAACGCATCACAGATGGTGCGCGCCTCCGGTGCATTCGCGAGCCTTTCACCGACTGCGAGAGAGCGAACAGTGTCATCGAAATGCTCCGGCTCCGCCGCCCAGACTTCTGTCTCAGGTGATAATTCCGCCAGGGCCACTACCGTTCCTGACGTCAATCCACCACCGCCACAGGGAACAATGACTTTATCGGCGTGCAGGCCCATCGCCGCCATGTCTTCGGCTATTTCCAGACCCACGGTGCCCTGCCCGGAGATGACGTCTACGTCGTCGAAGGGCGGGATAATTGTTGCGCCAAGCTCACGACAAACCCGGCGGCTGATTTCCTCTCGATTTTCCGTGTAGCGGTCATACAGAACAACATCTGCGCCGAGAGCCCGCGTATTCTCGATCTTGATTTGCGGCGCGTCCCTGGGCATGACGATGGTCGCCTTGATATTATGCAGAGCGGCAGCGGCGGCGACGCCCTGAGCATGATTGCCAGATGAGTAGGCGACGACGCCATTCTGGCGTAGGGACGACTCGATGCGTGAGATTTTCGTATAGGCGCCACGAAACTTGAATGATCCGGTCCGTTGCAAAACTTCCGGTTTCACGAACACCCGTGCGCCCAAGTGTTCGTTTAACATGGGGGATTCGAGCAACGGCGTGCGTACTGCGTGATCCATGATACGTGTGGCTGCATCACGGATAGCGGCAATGGCGATATCGCCTTGCTGTGCCATCTGGTGATTCATGAGAGACTGAATCCTGACCGGTTCCGATTGTGAAGAGATAACTTCGAGTATCAGAACTTCGGGATTTGGGCGAGCAAAAACTTGCCCGCCCAATACCCTCGGTAAAGTGTCAGCCAGCTATGGCTAGACGACCTTACGTACGGCAACCAGGAAGTCATCAACCACAGTGCGGAGCGATTCAGATTGTTTGGACAATTCTGTTGCCGCCGAATTTACCTCGGTAGCACTGTCGCCGGTCTCCTGGGATGCGGCAGAAACTTCTGAAATATTGGACGTCACCTCTCCCGTACCGGCAGACGCCTGTTCAATATTACGGGCGATTTCATTAGTCGCCGCACTTTGTTCTTCAACTGCCGCCGAAACCGACGAATTGGCATCGCTGATCTCGATTACTTTACTGGAAATGTCCTGAATACCGCTTACCGTGACCTCCGTAGCCCCCTGAATATTGGACACGAACCCGCCAATATCTTCCGTGGCTTTGGCTGTTTGCTGGGCAAGGTTCTTGACCTCTGCGGCAACAACGGCAAACCCCTTGCCGGCCTCACCGGCGCGCGCAGCTTCAATGGTCGCGTTCAGTGCGAGCAAGTTGGTTTGAGACGCAATATCATTGATCAGGCCGACAACGCTGCT
>JAJFIE010000050.1 GCA_021775275.1 Rhodospirillales bacterium
GGGTGGATTCAACAATCACGCCATCGAAATCGAAAAAAATGGCGCTGGGGAGAGGGGCTGTCATATGGTCAGTAGGCTTATTTTAACCCACACGCCGAGCGGGATTTCTTATAGGCGGCGGTGAAGCCTTTCAGGGAGTAGGTATCCGTTGTTTCCGTGCCGCGCCATGAAACACCCCTGATGACCATCCTGTCGCCACGTTTCATGGCCTTGACCAGGGTTTTGTCGGTTTCCGTATCGCGCGCCCAGGCATGCCCTTCCGCAGTGAACAGAGAGAACGACGAGCTACCGATTTTGACAGCAACATCGCTGCCCGGACGGTACTTGTAACCGGCGCGGACACTGACAACGTCCAGTTCCTTGACGCCGGGCCGTTGGGTCACCAGTAAATAAATCTCGCCGCGATTATCATAATCACCTTCGGCCTTTTCAGGCTCGGCGCCGATATAACAGACATTGCCACCACTCTCGGCAGTCTTAAAGGCGCTCCAGTCCCCATAAACACCAAGAGAATCGGCGAATGCCAATGGTGCGCCAGCGATGAGAAGTGTGGCAACGATTGTTGCGCTGATGAAGAGTAGCGGAAAGAAGGAGCGGGATTTCCCGTGGACACGTTTCATTGCAAATGCCATACCGTTCGCGGTGGCCCGGCTGAGCGGAACCACAATAGAGATTACTCGATAGATGACGGATACCCTATGAACCTTTCTGAATCGTTACTGGTGGAAGTTTCCCGTGGCTCCATGATGGAAAGCGTCCATCACGTTGATGCCGTCGTGGTCACCGCTGATGGCGATATTGTCGCCGCGTGGGGCGATGTGGAACGTGAGATTTATGCCCGATCATCGGCAAAACCTCTACAGGCCCTGCCCCTGATTGAGACGGGTGCGGCGGATCATTTTGCGTTCACGGACGCTGAAATTGCCTTGGCGTGCGCTTCGCATCAGAGTCAGGCTATCCATGTGAGCGGGGCTGCGGCTATTATCGAACGGATTGGCCTTGGCGAGGGCGATCTGGAATGTGGCCCACACTGGCCATTCAATCTGAAAGCCGCAGGCGAGCTGGTGCGCGCAGGCGCGCGGCCCACACGGCTGCACAATAACTGTTCCGGCAAGCATGCCGGGTTTCTGGCCACGGCTGTGCACATGGGCGAGGACCCGGGAGGCTACATCCAGCCCGATCATCCCGTGCAGCAACGCATTACCGACGCCTTGGTTGAAATGACGGGATGGGATTTGAGCACCACGGCGCGCGGCGCGGACGGTTGCGGTATTCCTGTTTTTGGCATGCCGCTGGCGGCTTTGGCGCGCGGCATGGCCCGCATGGCGGACCCCCGTGGACTTGGTGCGGTGCGGGAAAACGCGGCACAGCGCATTGTCGCCGCCATGAACGCCTATCCGGACATGGTCGCCGGGCGTGGCAAGGTGGATACGGCGGGTATGACCGCGCTGGAGCATGTTGCCCTGAAAGGCGGCGCAGAGGGCGTTCACATCGCCATCCTGCCGGAACGGGGCATGGGCGTTGCCCTTAAAACCCGCGACGGCAATGGCCGCGCATCCGATGCTGCGATCTTGTGGATTTTAAAATATCTCGGCGTGATTGGTGCGCACGCAGCGGAAGAGTTGGCGGATTATCTCGAGCCACCGGTCAAAAATACTCTCGGAAATATCGTGGGTCATATTACAACCCGGGAATCCGGCGGGGCCGACGGATGACCTCGCCGTCCTCCGGTGGCTGGCGTACGCGGGTCCAGGGGGTTGTAGAGTCGCTCTCAACACCGCGCGGGTTCGCCATTTTCATTGTCCTCTATCTGGGGGGGGTGTTCATCCTCCGGATCACGCTATTCCCCGGCGCATCAGAAGATGATGCGGAAACATTGTTTCTGGCCCAGTCGCTGGAAGGTGGCTACAAGCCCGGTCAGCCACCACTCTACACCTGGATAGCTTATGGCCTGACGCAGGTGTTTGGCCCTGCGTTACCAGTTATCGTTGCGTTCAAGTTTTTCTGTCTGGCCGCGATCTATTTTCTTACCCACCGCTTGACGCGTTTGTTCACCGGCAACGGGTGCTGGGCCGCTGTGGCCGGGTTATCAGTTCTGGGGATCTACTACCTGTCGTGGGATTCGGTGCTGAATTACAGCCAGACCGTGTTGCTGGCCGCCTTGTCGGTAGCGCTCCTGCATGCGCTGGTGCGGATTGCCACCAGTACACCGGGCTGGGGGGCTTTTATTTGGCTCGGTGTCATCGCCGGGGCCGGGATGATGGCCAAGTACAACTTCGCAGTACTGCTTGTGGCGGTGCTGGCGGCGGCGATGTATGATAGCGACCTGCGCCGAAAACTGTTGAGCGGCCGCGGCCTTGTCGCCGCGCTGATCGCCACCATCATCATGACGCCCCATGGGATGTGGTTGTTGGGCGGTAATGTCCACGTGGCTTCGTTGACCCAGGCCGTTCCGGCATCGAATGGCAGTGCACTGATGACACGCCTGGGTGCATTGGTGGAAATGGCGCGGGCGATCAATTCCATACTGTCACCACTGTTGATTTTGCTGATTCTGTTTTTCCCGCGTGCAGCGTGGCGCACAGGTGACACGGATGAAGCCCGCCTGCGCTGGCGGCGCTTAAGTGAACGCGCATTCTGGTTCCTGTTGGCGTTGATGACGGCGGCGGTATTGATTTCCGGTGTTGGCGAGGTGCGCAATCACTGGTTCATCGTGCTGGCGCCGTTCCCGGCCTACGCGGTGTTGCGCATTGCGGCAGTCTATCCGTTATCGTCGGGCAAACAAATGCCGGTGCGTGTCGCCGGATTTGTATGTGTCTTGGCGGCATTGGGGCTGGCCGTGGGCATCGGGGTTGCGGTGCGGGCGCTGGCAGTACCCGACAGTTGCACCAAATGCAAGATGGTGGTGCCCTATGCCCAACTCGCCCTGGGTCTGAAAGAGGTCGGGTTCACCGGTGGCACGGTCTATTCCTATGACTACCCCACACAAGTCAGTGGCAACCTCAGACGGTTTTTTCCGGATTCCCGGCTCACCAGTTACAGGTTCGCTACCTATACGCCGCCGCCTCGGGCACAGCAGGAGGGGCAATGCCTCGCCGTGTGGCTGCTTGGCGCGGGGGATCAATCACCTTCTGCTGTCGGCATGTTAGGGCAGCTTGAAAAGCATTTCGACGTGATGGCCTCACCCGATGACGCACTGCGCACAGTTGATGTCGCTTTGCCGGGTCGAACCGAACCACTCACCTACGGCTACATCCTGATCAATGATCTGTCGCGGCAGGGGACGTGCCGGTAGGCTGACAGAAAAATACTATGATACCGATGTTGGCGCGGATGCCACCGAGTCAAAGATTTTTGGATCATCGAGCGCCTCGGCCATGAGCATGGCTCCCTCCAATGCCGCCAGGGTTCTCAGCGCCACGGCCTTGCAATGCTCTGGTCCGGCTTTCTTACCCCATGGCGTTTTCTGCAATGCGTCGGACAGCCAGGTGACGCTTTGGGAAAAGAATCCGGCGACCCTTTTGGCCACGTCTACCGGTATAT
>JAJFIE010000491.1 GCA_021775275.1 Rhodospirillales bacterium
CCTTTCTCGGCCAATAATATCAGCGTCCGTTGGGCAAACGGGCAAACCTCAGCGCTCATCAGTTCTAACTTAGACATGGAGCAGATTCTCCAAATACCTGTTTGGGGTCCTTCATCGCGGGAAACCATTGCGACTTTGGTATCCCTGATTTCGCATTCTACCCCATGAAATTCGCACAGAGGTAGATTTCTGTACCAGTCTACACCGATTTCCAAACTGTCGCGAAAGCGGTGGATTCTCCCCGTGGTTGACATTGCTGTTCTTGAAATTGTTTTTCGGTCGGGACGAGTGTCCCGTCCGCTAAAAGAAACCTGATACAGTTCGTATCCGTTCAAGACATGGAATTGAAGCGTATGGTGCGCAGCGCGCCATGTCTTCGCCCAACGTGGAATACTGAAGCGCAATCAGCTCGTCCTCGGAAAACCTGGCCATAACGTCGGGGTCCCCCATTTGCGCAACGGGATTATGGATACTTTCTGCAAAGGCTATTCGATGGCATTGCTCAGGCTCTAGCATATAGCGAAGGTACTGGCAGGCTAGATCGGCATTGCGGGTAGTCGCACAGACAGACGTTACCTCAACAAAAGCCACGCCACCTTTTCCGTCAATCGGACCGCTGTTTGGTGTGATAGACATGATATTCAGGTATCCTGCTCGACGTGCAACGCCTGCTGTGTAAACACCGCCGCTAATATAAAAGCGAATTCGACCATCAATCAGCGCCTGATTGAGTTCATTATGATCACTGGTGCAAAGAAGAGCATCGTCTTTCCATTGTTGCATTTGATCTACCACGCGGACCTCTTCAGGGCTCGAGAGCGCATCGAATGGGTTGATGCCGCATGCGATGGCAGCATGCATCACATTGAACTCCGGATAAAGAAGGATCCCGAATTTAGCCTTGTTTCCTGGATCGTCAGCCATGGAGAATCCCTCGTCCCGTGCTGTCGACACATCAACCTGATTTTTGTCGATGACGAGGTTGAATGGCCCAAATCGTTGACACAATCCTATCAGTGTTTTGCCATCCAATGAGTAGCCACACTGCAAAAAACCATCCAGGCAGGGTAACATACGCTGATTTTCGCCACCAAAACCCGCCCCTTCGAGGGATGCGATCCTGCCAATCGGGAACAGGTCATTGTTGATATAGGGATTGTTGATGTTGATTAGGTCCCAATGACTCTCGTTGGCAATCCGGCCCGACGCCTCCATGTCAGAGTCGAATGTTTCTCCACGTACCTGACAGTTCCATCGTTGTTCGAAGTCCTTTACAAAACTTGGTGTTTCATAACCGGCCCAGCACAATATGTTCAATAGATCTACGTTGTTTTCCATAGGCTATTGTTCCTTCTGAAAACATCCCCGTAACATAAGGTCGCACCGACAGAGAGTTGAGTGTCAATTCATTAGAAGATCGAGATGCCCAAGTTCTGGACAAGATACTCAAGAACGAATTGCCCAACGACCAAATTTCCATATATATCCAGTTCAGGTGACCACACGCATATGCTCATCTGTTGTGGGACAACAGCCAGAATACCTCCACCAACACCGCTCTTGGCCGGCAGGCCGATCCGAAACGCAAATTCACCACTACCATTGTACATGCCGCTGGTCGTTAACAGCGCGTTTAGCTCTCTTGTCTCATCTGATGTAATAATTTGCGTCCCCGATTTTGGATCCACGCCATCATTTGCAAGAAACAACGCGGCGGATGCCAATTCGGTGCAACTCATTTCAATAGCACAGTTGCTAAAGTACAATGACAATACGTCGTCTACTTTGTTGTCAATGTTGCCATAGTCCTTCAACAGGTATGCGAGCGCGAAATTCCTGTGCCCTAATTCTGCTTCATCTGACGCAACCTTATCATTGGAATAGATGTCCCCCTTTCCTGATAATGTGCGCATGAAATCCAACACGAACCTGTTGGGAGCCGAACTACGGGAAACAATAGCGTCGGAAACAACGATAGCGCCGGCGTTGACGAATGGATTACTGGGAATGCCCGCATTCGTTTCCAGATCACTAATGGAGTTAAAGCGGTTCATGCTTGGATTTCGCATGACGCGTTTCCAGAAATCAACCCCAACCAGTCTGAGAGCAAGGGTCAACGAGAACAACTTGGAGATACTCTGGATTGAGAAACGCGTGTCGGCATTCCCACACGAATGGGTTTCCCCGTCGCAGCCAATGACGGCGAGTCCGAATTGATGCGGATCGACATCGCGCAACGCAGGGATATAGTCTGCGAGATGACCTGCCCCGAAGTTTTTAGTTGCCAGTTTTGCGATGTCAGACAGCGATGTGTCTGTTAATCCGACCTTGCCGGTAGCACTAATTTTCTCGGGGCCGCTCATCGCAACTCAGAAAAAGCGCAGGTATCTCTTGCGCTCCCAGTCGGATACATGATTCAGGTAACTCAACCACTCAGACCTTTTGAAATCCAGCCATGCATCAAACATTTTCTCACCAAACACTTGCTTGCCAAGAGAGTCTGCTTCGAACGCGTCCAATGCTTCACCCAACGTACGGGGAAGCGTTTTCACACCCATAGCCTCAAGCTCTTCGGGTGTTTTTTCGTACATGTTCTCCAGATGCGGTTCACCCGGATCAAGGTTCTCACGTATACCCTCCAATCCAGCCGCAATTACGAGAGCAGCGCCAAGATATGGGTTGCACATGGGATCAACTGCACGAAGCTCCACGCGCCCGCCACCCATGGGGATACGGATCGTATTTGTTCGATTGTTGTCACCATAACATTGGAAAACAGGTGCCCATGTGAATCCGGAAGTACTGCCTTTCAGGATCAGACGCTTGTAACTGTTCACTGTCGGCCCAATGACGGCCGAAATTGCTGGCAGGTGGCGAAGAACACCGGCGATAAATTGATAACCGATCTCGGCCATATCGCAATTTCTCGGATCAATCCCATTTTCAGGTTCACAAAGATTGCGGCCGGTTTCAAGGTCGCGGATGGACAGGTTGTAATGCGCGCCACTTCCAGCAAAATCGCCGAACGGTTTCGGCATGAAGGTTGCAAAAGCGCCATGTTTACGCGCTATTTCATCGGCGAGGCGCCTGAAGAATACAAACCGATCAGTTGTTACAAGGGTATCCGCGTAGGCAAAGTCAATTTCAAACTGACCAACACCATCTTCATGGTCCAGGGAGTACACATCCCAACCCAGTTCATTCATTGCATCGACCAATTCACCCAGCCATGGCAGATTTTCCAAAAGCCGTGGTACGTCATAGGCAGGTTTGGACAGGTTTTCTCTGGTGCTCACAGGAAGGCATTCGTCATTTTCGTCATCACGGAACACGAAGAACTCGGCTTCAAAACCCAGGTTGATGCCATAACCCATACCAGCGGCATCTGCGAGAACACGCTTGAGTATGTTACGGCTACAGGGCTCGAATTCCTTTCCCTCGCACCACAGATCGCTCGCGAACCATGCTACATTGCGTTGCCATGGTAAAATATGACAGGACTCCGGATCTGGGTGTGCCGCCACTTCTTCGTCACTGATGATTTGCGGAACGCCATCCAATGCTGCACCGGTACATAGCTCCGAACCGGACAT
Source organism: Rhodospirillales bacterium (assembly GCA_021775275.1). Taxonomy (GTDB): domain Bacteria; phylum Pseudomonadota; class Alphaproteobacteria; order Rhodospirillales; family Casp-alpha2; genus JAJFIE01. The sequence goes on from JAJFIE010000491.1 coordinate 3,594, forward strand.
CATCCGGTCAAAATGCTCAATGGGAACCATCTTGCTTTTGGAAGCTCCATGCATATCCACATAACTTGGGAGTAGAAATTTAACCCCGGCGTCAATCAGCTTTGATTTCAAATCCTGCACCTTATTTGACGGCGTATTTGTGGTCATAATGGTTGCCTCTGTCTTAGTATTGTTGAGCTTTGCTTATGAAGTATATTAAAGCAAATTATACGATAATTAATCAATTAATTAATTCAATCAGTCGGTATTGTCACGTTAACTGCTGACGTTTAAGCGGACCATCGAGCCGCATATCCCAGTGCTTGATAAGTCCACACGCACGAACGATACGTTCTCTCGCAGTGAGTTCCGTTACGGTCATGAAGACGATGTCTATTTCTGTCCCGGTGGCAAGATGCTGACGACAAAGGGAACACCCGTGAATGACGGGCCACGCTTATATACAGGGCCAGTAAATACGACTGCGATGCCTGTGATCTGAAACCTCGCTGCTGTCCGAAAGCACCAGCCCGCAAAATCCTGCGTTCCGTCTATGAAGGGACGCGTGGCATGGCCCGCGACATCGCCTTGACGGATGCCTATGTCACTTCCCGGCGTGAACGAAAGAAGGTTGAGATGCTGTTCGCCCATCTCAAACGGTAGTGTCAGAGGAAACTTGCTTGAATCAACGGATTGGCTTTCGTGACGTCTGGGAATGAAAAATCCATTTCGATATTTCAAGACTTCGCCCGATGTCATCCGCTTGACCGTGATGATGTATGTCCGTTTTCCGCTTTCGTTG
>JAJFIE010000492.1 GCA_021775275.1 Rhodospirillales bacterium
GTGCATAATGTGATTCATCGAAAGGGACACATGTGTCTAAAGCTCATTGCGAAAGCGGTGGGCTTTTTTATTTGCCACCCAATTATCTCAAATTAGATCAGGAGGACCTGCCCATGGGCGGACTGTTCAGCGCGCCATCTCCACCACCTCTGCCGCCGCCGGTACCCGTCCCCGATCCCGGCGTAGAGGAAGAAAAACGCCGCCGGGAGATGATTGAGAGAAAAAGACGGGGCCGCCGTGGAACGATCTCCACATCCCCACGGGGATTGCTCTCACTCAATGACGTTACATCCAACCGACCGTCGCTATTGGGAGAATGATCATGGATACCCTCTCTGCAGATGATCTGCTCACGCGTTACCGCAAGGCGGTCGGACGGCGCAGCCGGTGGGAACCATTGTGGCAGGATTGCTACGCCTACGCCCTGCCCCAACGAGAGCACACATCATCCGCTAGTGGTCCAGGCTCGACACGGACGGCGACCTTGTTCGATGGCACCGCACCCGATGCCGTGGATCAGCTTGCCGCCAGTCTGTTAGGTGAACTGACACCACCGTGGGGTGAATGGTTCGCCCTGGTCCCCGGTGGCGAGGCATCACCCGAGGCTTCCGCAGATGCTGGCCCTGCGCTGGGGCGCGTGACAGCGATTGTCCGGCGGCATTTTGAGCACACCAACTTCGCCATCGAGATGCATCAGTGTTTTCTTGATCTCGTCACCGTCGGCAGCGCGTGCCTGATGTTCGAAGAAGCGCCTCCCGGTGAGCCCAGCGCCTATCACTTTACGGCAGTGCCGTTGAGCCAGGTCGCCTTCGAAGAAAATCCGAACGGACGGTTGGACACGACCTATCGACGCTCGGAACTTGATCACAAAAGCTTGCGTGCACGTTTTCCTCATGCCGAGCTTTCTGATCTCGATAGCGCTTTGAATAAAGATATTTCAAGCATAGGCGAAGCCGAAAAATTCACGGTCGTCGAAGCCGTCATTCCCGAAGAAAACGGATTCAGTTATACAGCTGTTCTGGAAACAGGCGCCGGGAATAATTCCGGCGCACGCATCCTGGCGACAGGCGCTTTCCCGCAATCACCCTTCATCAATTTTCGTTGGCTGAAAGCCCCCGGCGAAATCTATGGCCGGTCACCGGTGATGAAGGCGTTACCGGATATCAAGACCGCCAACAAGGTTGTCGAGCTTGTATTAAAAAACGCCACTATTGCCGTAACCGGCATCTGGCAGGCGGAAGACGATGGCGTGCTAAACCCGGCCACAGTCCAGCTCACGCCCGGCACCATTATTCCCAAGGCAGTGGGCTCACAGGGTTTGACGCCCTTGGCGGCGCCCGGTCGTTTTGATGTTTCCGAGATTGTCCTGGAGGATTTGCGGGCTCGTATCCGAAAGGCCCTGTTGGCTGAAAGCCTGGGCCAGATCAATGCGCCATCCATGACGGCGACGGAAGTTCTGCAACGATCCGCCGAAATGACCCGTTTGTTAGGTGCGACCTATGGCCGCCTACAGTCGGAATTGATGCTTCCTTTGGTACGTCGAGCGCTCGGTATTCTGTCCAGACGAGGCGATATCCCGACCATTGATGCAGACGGGCGAGCCATTGCGCTGAATTGGCGGTCACCTCTCGCGCGGGCCTATTCCCGCGATGAGGCGCAGGGCGCATTGCATTGGCTGGATGCGGTCCGAGGACTGGGTCCGGAAGCCATGGCGGAAATTAACGCCCCGGCCATGGTCCGTTGGTTGGCGCAGGCATTTGATGTCCCACCCAATCTGATCAGAGACACGCCGGAAATTCCCGTGTCAGGCGCTCCTGAGATGATATCGGGCCAAGATACCGACCTCGGCATGGGAGCCGATGCGCTCCTGTCCACAGCACTGGAGTCATTCACCACCACCGATCAGTTAACGCCGACAGGCACGCCAGAAAACGGACATGTGACATGACCCATACGCACGATGAATGGGCGTGGCTCTCTCCACAGGCTTCGAAACCAGAGGGAGCGCGCGCCGATCCGGCGGATCAGGAACTGGCCAAATCCTTTGCCCGCACCTTTGGCCAAAGCGATGGAAAGCGAGTGTTGGCGCACCTTCTGAACCTCACGAAAGACCGAGCCCTAGGCCCTGAAACGCCCGGTACCGTTCTCCGGTACGTGGAAGGGCAACGCGGGTTGGTTGCCTACATGGAACGAATGATCGCGAGAGGGCGCGCCTGATCAAGGGCACGCCTCATCAACAACATCTACACAGGAGAAAGGATCGATGGAACAATCCAATCAGACGGCCCAGCCGGAGATGACGACATCACACACGCCGGACCCGATAGACCCGGCAGGCAATCCGCAGGAACCGGTGATCGCAACACGTCCGGATCAGGTGCCAGAAAAATTCTGGGATCAGGATCAGGGAAGTATTCGCACTGATGTTCTGTTAAAATCCTATGGCGAACTGGAACGCCGCCTTGGGGACGGGGTCACAAATATTCCGGAATCTCCCGACGCTTACGAACTGACCATGCCCGATGAGCAGATTCAGCCGGATATTGACGTCAACGCCCGTCTGCATGCCGCCGGGTTCACGCAAGAACAGACACAACTGGTATACGACCTTGCCTATGAAAAGTTGTCTCCCCTGATCGCCGAAACGACCGCCGAGTTGTATCAAGGCGCTGCTATCAACCAACTGGAAAACCATTTCGGCGGCAAGGCAAGATGGCAGGAAACTTCCCGGCAACTCAATGCATGGGGGCAGTCAAACCTGCCATCGGAAACTTTCGACAGCCTGTCATCCAGTATCGATGGCGTCATCGCCATGCATCAAATGATGAAAACCAGTGAACCTTCCCTGATGGGGAATCGGGGTGAAATAACTGGTGCAAGAGGTGAGAGCGACCTGAAACAAATGATGCAGGATCCCCGTTACTGGAGGGATCAGGACCCTGCTTTCATCGAGCAGGTCCGCAAAGGTTTTCTGGCGCTCTATCCAGACTAGGGCGATAGAGATATCCCTGCTGACGAATACAAGCGACAGACTTGCGGTGATGAGCGCGTCCCTTTCCGCTGCTCTTGCTGCACTGCGGGGGCCGCGCCGCAGACAGCTCTGGATTGAACCAGAGCCGTTCGAGAGCGTGGCCCCCAACTTGTCTATAGCCATCAACATAACTGAAGGAAATAACAAATGGAGCACTTGCAAAACCCCACGCCAACAACAGACCCTTTCGGCAGAATGATCCCCGACGATGGCAGCCAGGATCGGTTTCGTCAGATGAGTGATGTCACTATGCTGGAAGCATCCGTTGGCCCAACGGATGACAACCGCCCGGATGATGTGGCTAAAACAGAAATTATGCTCGATCAGGCCGGATTTCTTGACTTACGGGAAACCGAAGGGCCAACGGGCTTTTACGGTGAACGCCTGCGTCAAGCGATCATTGCCCTGCAACGCCAAATGGGTTTAACGGAAAATGGTCGCATCGAACCGGGTGGCCCCACGCATAATGCGTTACAACGCAGCGTGAAAGATGCGGGACAAAACAAGCCGGGCGGGAATCAATCACCGCCCTCGACGAACATCGGTTGACCGTTATCGGTTCAGGACGTCATCACGGGTAGAGCCGACGATTTGCATGATTTCGTCGATCAGCGGCGGATCCACCTGAAAGTTGGTCAAAACCTCCAGCAGGTGGTTAGCAACAATATCGAAGTGGGTGTCATCAAGTCCATCAGCCACCAGGCGTGCGTGCGCCGAGCGCATATCCTGACCGGTGTACGGATCAGGTCCGCCAAACACCATGGCCATGAATTGCTTTTGCATTTTTTTCAGATTTTTCGTGTCAATGTTTTCAAAAAACCTGGAAACACGTGGATCCGATAAAACGTGCGAGTAAAAAGCATCAACGACCACATCAACGGCCGGATCACCGCCAATGCGCGCAAACAGCGGAGCATCCTGTTTTATAACCAGAGTGCCATCAGCGTTACCCGGTTGGGGTTGGGGGGTCGGATCCGGTGCCAGTGTTGGTGAAGACGTCGATTCGGCCAATGCCACAGTAGATGAGGTTGCAGGCGATGGCGCCGATAGCGTTTCTGGGCCGGGTTTCGGCAGAGGTGTCACAGTTGATGGAGCTTCAGCAAGTTTCGTGACCTCCTGCATGACAGATACCCCAACGCCAATTTCCAGATCGCCGAGCCAGTCAAGGAATGCATCTACATCATCGTCCTTGAAGCACAGGCCATGTTGCGGAACAATCATTTTTGGCCCAAGTCGGCGGGCCTGACCGATCCAGGCATCCCGTGCCTCCGAATAGCCTAGCCAGCGCTTATGGAAAGCTTCCATGTACTGGATGTGTTGATCAAATTTATCAACAAAAAAGCTGTTTCTAGGTCCCTTCGGCAACAAGGCCGCACCGATGTCGCCACTGAATAGAATCTGGGCATGCGGATCAAACATGTTCAGATTTCCCGGCGAGTGCAGAAAGTGCGCCGGGACCATATCAAGCGTACGACCACTGGACAGGCGTATGGTCATGCCTTCATCGGGGACGGAAATGAGACTGGATTCAGCATCAAAGTGCGACACAAACCCGGCCCACATCCAGGGCAGGTAAATTTTAACGTCGTTGTTACAGATGCGTCGCCACAGGCTCAATGACGACCCGATGTCCGGGTCTTGATGAGAGAGGAAGATATGTTTGATTGTTTCAATCGAGACCTTCTCGGTCAGCGCAGCCAGGAAATTCGGAAAAATCTCCATTCCGCCCGGGTCTAGCAAAACAGTGTCATTCCCCGAGCAAATCACGATCTGGTTGGTATCAATAATATTGTCCGGTTTGGCAAGGTCCTGACCAAATGCATACCAGATGTGATCATCCTGTTTATTGAGTATCTGACAATCCATAAGGAAATTCCCGTTATCTTTATTACAACACACTCAAGTTTTCGCGCGCACGGACATGTAAATCGCGACCGATGGAGATTGCGTCCCGAATTGCACGGGCCGCATTGTCAGCCATATTACGCAACTGTTCGACATATTCCTGCATGGCGTTTGCAACTTGACGAAATTCACCCTCGAATTGGCCGGACAGTGATGCCTCAATTGCAACATTTGTGGAAATACTCGCGGCTTGTGACCCGACACCTGAAACATCTGCACTGACAACACCAAGTTTGTTGACACACTCGATCATCAGACGAACCTGCTCCAGCGTGGTCTGTAGATAGGTGGCTTTTGCATCGTTGATTTTCTCAAGCGCTTTTCCTGTGTTTTCTGCTTCTGAGCCACTGATACGAACTGCGTGATCCGCACGTTCCAGCATGATGTTCTGCTGAAGAATGCGAATAGCGCTGGCGCTGTGGGAGTACATCTGACCTTTCAGTTTAGCCATGTCGTCCGACGCGCCGTTCAACCGGTTAACCAGTTCCCGGGTGTATTGGGTTAAAGCCCTGACACCAGCGCCTTTCTCACCGGCGCGCCCGGCGGCAAGCTCGGCATTCAGGGAAAGAACGCGCATGTCTTCGGATAACTGTTGCAAGTCGGCAAATACATGAAAGGCTTGTAAACAATGGCCAAACAGATCACCCGTTTCACGCTCGAACTGGGTGCTGTCTATGGATTTCTGTTTCGCGACGTTCAACACGCAAAGACCCCATCAGGGTTGATGTGTAAAAATACGTAGGATCAAGGGGTTTCCCCAGAAACCGCTGAGAGATTAGCCTGTCGCCGGGCAGTTTGCCAACCCTAGCAGACCTTGGGTCAGATCACCGCAAATGATC
>JAJFIE010000493.1 GCA_021775275.1 Rhodospirillales bacterium
CGCCGCCTCGATGGTCTCCAGTGTGTCATGCCCGTAGACCTCGGGTTGACGGGTCCCCAACATGTTCAGATTGGGTCCGTTGATGATCAGAATTCGTTGTGTCATCCGTAGTTTATCTCGTTTCAGTCTTGCTCGGTCATGTCGAATCCAGTTGGAAAAAGCTATAACACGAGGGAAAGGATCGTTACACCGCGTTTTGTTGTTTTGTTGGTCTTCTGGGTGGTTGAAAGCTGGGCGCAGGCGCAATACCTTGTGGCCGTAACCCCTGAACGTTTAACGGCGACAAGGCGACGAAAAGAATGTCCGACACCAATCTGACGCTCACCATCAACGGAGAACACCGCCAGTTCAGCACGGCCATGACCGTGAACGAGTTATTGGCCACCATCGGATTGGACAATCGCAAGGTCGCCATTGAGCGCAATCTGGAGATCGTACCTAAATCCCAATACGGCGGCACTGTTCTGGAGAGCGGCGACAAGCTGGAAATCGTTCATTTTATCGGCGGCGGCGCACCCGCTGACGGTGGCGACAATCCGGCAAACGGTGACGATCCGCTGGTCATCGCCGGGCGAACATTCCACTCCCGACTGATTTTAGGAACAGGAAAGTTCAAGGATTATCAACAAAACAGCGATGCCATCGCCGCGGCCGAGGGCGAAATGGTCACGGTTGCCGTCAGGCGCGTCAACCTGACCGATCCGGATCAGCCCATGCTGGTGGACTTCATTGACCCGGAGAAAATCACCTACCTGCCCAATACGGCGGGTTGCTTCACCGCCGATGATGCGCTCCGCACATTGCGTCTTGCGCGTGAAGCGGGCGGCTGGGATTTGGTGAAGCTGGAAATTCTGGGTGATGAAAAGACCCTTTATCCACGCATGGTAGAGACGCTGGAAGCCACGGAAGTGCTGGTGGACGAAGGCTTTCAGGTCATGGTTTACTGTTCCGATGATCCGATCATGTGCAAACGGCTGGAAGACGCAGGGGCGTCTGCCATCATGCCCCTGGGCGCGCTCATCGGTTCCGGCCACGGCATCCAGAACCCGTTCAACATCAGTCTGATTGTGGAACAATCCAGTGTGCCGGTTATCGTCGATGCCGGCATCGGCACAGCGTCGGAAGCCGCCTTCGCCATGGAACTGGGCTGTGACGGGGTGATTGTGAATACAGCTATCGCCCACGCCAGTGACCCCGTCCGCATGGCGCGGGCCATGAAGTATGCAGTCCGCGGCGGGCGCGAGGCCTATCTGGCCGGGCGCATGGCCAAAAAACAGTATGCCGATCCGTCGTCACCTCTTTCGGGATTAATTTAACCGGGCGAGATCAATCTGACGAAACCCACACGGATGATTGACATCTCAGAGATTTCGACTACATAACGCGCATACGTGTTGCATTTGTTCTGGCTTGCCTAAATAACCGGTACGCCGATTAGCTTAGTTATCCCCTGACAATGTGAGCGTTAAACCGACCGTGCCGTCACATGGTGTGAGGCGCGGAATAATCACTCCCGTTAGAGGAAACTATAATGACAACTGGAACTGTAAAATTCTTCAACCCCACCAAGGGTTTCGGATTCATTGAGCCGGAAGATGGCTCCAAAGACGCTTTTGTTCACATTTCCGCCGTCGAGCGCGCCGGTTTGAGCACACTGAGCGAAGGGCAGAAGGTCTCCTATGAACTTCAGCCCGGTCAGAACGGCAAATCTTCCGCCGAGAATCTGTCCGTCGTCGACTAATGACGCCTGGTGACCGCCTCCAACTTCTGTTGGGGGCGGTCCCACGTATCTTTGGCAACGCAGCCTTCAGTGATTGCCCGATACATCAAAAACTGATCGAGCCGACCAACTCGCGGTCATATGCTCGGTTACAATAAATATAGTGAACACTGAATTACGTACGCGGCGCCATGTGCTGTGCCGCCGCCGACTATGCGAGTATTGACTTGTGCGCGGCGCCGCGCCGCAGCCACCTCGAACCAAAACAAAGGATCACATCCATGTCGAAGTCAGCAAAATCGAGGGCCGAGCAACATTTCACTGCGACTCAGAAAAAAGACAAACAGATCCTGCAAGAAAAAGAAGACGCCCGGCAGGCGCGCGCAGATGGTGTGGCGAGACTAAAAGCCCTTCGTCTGGCCAAAGAAGCCGTCGACAAGCAAGCCGAAGAGGCCGCCGAGGCCGAGAAAGCCGAAAAAGCGGCTGCCCGGAAAAAGAAGAAATAACGACCTGGGGCAGTTCCTGATCCTAGAACGCCCGTTTCTGGTCGGCATTTTCGTATAGAATATCCGACCAAACTCCGTTGACGTGTTCCCGCCATGCAATACCGTCCGGCTCCATGTCACCCAGGGGTCGGGGCATTTCCGTATGGTGTGATGGAACCGCCGAGCCGCGAGCCCACTGGACGAGCCCTTCGCCTTTGGTTTCGCGCACATGATGCGGCAGGTATTGCTGGATGACGACGCCGATGCGGCGATGGTCACTGGCATTGGGCTGGGATGCATGAACCACACGGGGATGGTGAAGCGACATTTGACCGGGCCGCAAAACCAGATCAATGGCCGCCATATCCGCACCAACGTCTATCGCCTGTCCACGCGTCAGGATATTGTTTTCGGCAAAGGTATCCTTGTGATCGTGGATATGATCAAGGTGCGTCCCCGGTAACATACTCATACAGCCGCTTTCCACTGTACTGGGTGACAGGGCGAGCCACGCCGTGATGCCGTCATGGGGTTCAAGCCCCATATATGTTGCGTCCTGATGCCAGCTGACAAAGCCTGGATCACCCGGTTCTTTAATAAAAAGCACCGTCCCGAAGATCACAATGTCCGGACCGATGATATCCTCAACTGCATTCAGGATTACCGGATGATGGGCAATTTCGTCGATGACGGAGAAGCTGAGGTGGGTGTTGTTGCGCTGATGTGGATTGAGCGCATCGGGAAACCGTGCCTCCGCGTTTTCCAGACGCTGGCGCAGGTCCATGGCGGCGGCTTCAGACATCACGTCGATGGGCGAACAAAATCCGTCTCGGCCATAGGATTGAATCTGGGCATCGGTCAGATGTTTTGGCATTGCTTGCTCCACTGGATTAAGTGTCTGGCGATTACCTCGAAATGTCGAACAATGAAATTCAGGGTGCCGATTTCTTCCCCAGGTCCACAAGCCAGTGCGCAACCTGATCGCTGGCCCGACCGGTTTTACCGGGTCGGAGATTACGCACGAAATAGTCTGCGTGCAGTGGATATGCGCCATCAAAAACATCAACCAGTTCGCCTGATTCCAGATAGGGATCGATAAACGGGCACCGACCCAGCATCACACCATCGCCCCGCCCAGCCGCTTCAATAGCGATCAGCGAGCCATCTACGGACAAGCCACGCGGGACCTTGCCATGATCCGGTACGTATCGCCGAAACCAACGATGCCAGTCATCGTCATAACCCAGCACGTGGATCAGCTCATGGCGCTCAACATCCGCCGGGTTTGCCAGCACATCATCTTGCGCCAGCAGTTTTGGTGAACACACGGGCGTAATGGCCGCGCTGAGAAGTTTCTCACAGCCTTCCGCGCTCAGCGCCTGATCACCGACAAGGATTTCCAGGTCCGCTCCCGCCGACCTGGCTTCACCCAGTTCCTGATCCAGGGTCCGGATGGAAAGCTCGATCTCCGGGTGGATCTTGTGGAAAACGCCCAGTTGCGGCACCAGCCACAACATGGCCACACTGGGTGTACAGCGAATGGTCACCGTCTGATCGCGACGCCCCGGAAATAACTGGTCCGTTACGGTATCCAGTCGTTCAAGCGCTTCATGCACAACGTCGAGGTAAGCCTGTCCGGTGCCGGTCAACGACAATTGGCGATGGCGACGCACGAACAACGGTGCATCCAGATAGGCCTCCAGTTGCCTGATTTGCTGGCTGACAGCCGGGGGGGAGATCTTAAGTTCCTTCGCTGCCAGGGCAAAACTCAGGCACCGGCCGGCGGCTTCAAAGGTACGCAGGATGTTCAGGCGGGGACGCTTCACTGAAATGCCCAATACAGATAAGTTTTACTTACCTATTGTGACAGCAATCATCGTTTGTCGGCAAGCCTCCTGTACGAATAGAGTTTCGTCACATGATCCCGGGATGGTAGGGCCGATGACCTGGTTTTCTTATTTAACTGACGATGATATTTCTTACGTCCATGCGGCGTCACTGGAAATTCTTGAGGAAACCGGTCTGCTGGTGCGAAATGAAAAAGCCCGCAACCGATTCGCCGAGCACGGCGCCGAGGTTGATCATTCAACGGAAATCGTCCGCATTCCCGCACACGTGGTTGAAAAATACCGGACCATGGTTCCACCGAGTATTACGTTAAGAGGCCGTAATCCGGATTATGACGTGACCTTTCCGCGCAAACTTCCCGTGATTGCGACGGCCAGTTCTGCGCCCGACATTGTTGACCCGGTCTCCGGTAAAACCCGGCGCGCGACATCCGACGACATAGCCAGAATAGCCCATTTGGTGAACGCGTTACCGGGCTTCGATATGTTTTCCATCTCCACCCTCGCCGACGATGCGCCGAAGGATCAGTTCAGCTTGTCCAGATTCTATCCGGCCCTGAAGAACTGCGAAAAACCCGTCCGCACATCCGTATACGACGTCCGCGAGGCCGAGCAGGTGCTGAAACTGGGCGAACTGATCGCCGGATCAAAGGAAGCTTATCGGGAGCGACCGTTCATCAATTTCGGTTACTGCGCCATCGTCTCGCCCCTGACCATGGATTTCGACTCGACGGAAATGCTCATGTATTTTGCCGAAAACGACATTACCGCCTATGGCACCATCGCCCCCATGGGCGGGTTGAGCACGCCATTGTCGCTGTCTGGCATGCTGACGTTGATGAATGCCGAGTGGTTGGCGGCGGCGACACTGGCGCAAATGTCGAAACCGGGTACGGCGCAGATGTATAATTTCCTGCCGGTATTTGCCGATATGCGCGACGGGGCCTATGCCCCGGGCGCCATTGAGATCGGCATGATGAATTCGGCCGTCTGTCAGATGGCGCGGTTTTATAATGTGCCGCCCGGGGGATATCTGGGCCTGACCAATTCCAAGGTGGCCGACGCCCAATCCGGGTTCGAAAAGGGAATGTCGCCGCTGTTAGGCGCCGCGTCCGGCGTCAGTTTCATTGTCATGGGCGGCTTGCAGGATGCCCTCATGTCATTTGATTTCGGACAGGCCGTCATCGACAATGAAATCGCCATGATGATCAAACGGGTGCGGGAAGGATTTGGGTTTACAAAAGAATCTGTCTCCCTCGACGATATCAAGACCGTCGGACCGGCAGGTATGTTCGCAGCTAATCCGGCGACCCTGGAACGCATGCACACGGCAACCTTCATGCCGGAACT
>JAJFIE010000494.1 GCA_021775275.1 Rhodospirillales bacterium
GACGGCGTGATCCCGCTGGTTGTCGTGGGACAATCCTCGGTTGCCGGTGAAACCGTTATTGCCGATATGAAATCCAAAGAAAAACAGCGTGATGGCCGAAAAAGCTAGGCCAGAAATTAGGCATAAATGATGAGTGAGCCAGACACACAAAGCACGCCAACACGCCCCCGCCGCCAGCGGTCGCTGAAGGGCCTGTCGTTTAAACGGATTTTACCCAACATCCAGACATTGCTGGCCTTGTGCGCCGGCATGACCGCTATCAAATTCGGTTTTGAGGATCGTTGGGAAGCCGCCGCCTTCGCCATCGCCGCCGCCGCAATTCTCGATGCTCTGGATGGCCGCGTGGCGCGCCTTTTGAAAGGTTCCAGCAAGTTTGGCGCTGAACTGGACAGTCTGTCGGACTTCATCTCGTTCGGCGTCGCCCCTGCGATCATGCTGTATCTGTGGGCCTTGCAGGACGCCGGGCGGTTCGCCTGGATTCTGTCCCTGTTATTCGCCGCATGCATGGCCCTACGCCTGGCGCGGTTCAATACCCTGCTGGATGACCCTGATGCACCGGCGTGGAAAGCCAATTTCTTCTCCGGCACTCCTGCCCCTGCGGGTGCGGGTCTGGTTCTGTTGCCCATGATCATCTCGTTTCAGATCGGCGACGAGATCGTCCGGAGTACGGAACTGGTCAGCGCAACCATGGTCATCGTCGCAACCCTGCTGGTGAGCAGAGTCCCGACGCTGTCCTTCAAACGTCTGAAGGTCACGCGCGCCTGGTTCATGCCAACCATGGTCCTGGTCATCCTGCTCGTCGCAGGCGTTTTTACGGTTCCGTGGTTTTCGCTGACAGTAATTCTGGTGTTGTATTTGCTGTCGTTTCCGTTTGCCTTGCAAAAACATGCAAAACTCGACCGCGAATGGAAGAAACAGAAAACCCCACCCGAGACAGAAAAATCCCCGGACTAACTTGCTCCTGCGACAGATGTCTTTCGGCGAACGCCACGCCACCATGCCGCAATATTGTGACGAACCATCAGTGCACACGGCGTAACCACCAGCGTCAGCACCGTGGCGAACACCAGACCAAATACAATAGCCGTCGACAGTTGCTGCCACCACTGGGTGGAGGGTGCGCCGATATTGACGTCACGGGTCAGAAAATCGATGTTCACGCCCAGCACCATGGGCATGAGCCCGAGAACCGTGGTCACGGTGGTCAGCAGGACCGGACGCAAACGCTGGGCGCCGGTCCGCAGAATCGCGTCAAGCGTCGTCGGCTCGGTTTCATTCAACCGATCAAAGGTGTCGATCAGCACAATATTGTTGTTCACCACGATACCGGCCAGGGCAATGACGCCGATACCGCTCATGACAATGCCGAACGGCTGTTGCATGACCAACAGACCGATGAATACACCGATAGTGGACATGACCACGGCACTGAGGATCAGGAATGCCGAGTAGAAGCTGTTGAACTGGGTGACCAGAATAATCGCCATGATGAACAAGGCGATGATAAAGGCCTTGCCGAGGAATGCCTGGGCCTTGCGTTGTTCCTCGTCTTCGCCCTTGAAGGTATATTCAACACCGGGCGCCGGCGGGTTCTCCTCCAGCCACACCGCCAGTTGTCGCACCTGATCGTCAACCAGCAACCCTTCAGCCACGTCCGCCTTGACCGCCATGACGCGACGGGAATCTGTGCGGTTAATGGTGCCGGTTTTCTGCTGCGCCGTGCGCTCAACAAAGTTGGACACCGGAATATTGCCAACATCGGACGCCACCCGAATGGAATCCAGTTGCTCGATGGTGCGGTAGCGGGCGGGATAGCGCGCCCGGATGTCGATCTCGTCATCGGCGTCGTCCGGTCGGAAATCACCGAGTTTTACGCCCGTCGTGGCCATCTGTACGGCGCGTCCGACCATGTCCACGTCGACGCCGAATTTTGCCGCCTGGGCGCGGTTCACATCCAACTCCCAATCGATTCCGGGCAAGGGCGCGCTGTCTTCGATATTGATGAACCCGCCAACAGCACGGAAACCCGACAAGACATGTGCGATGGCCGGTTCCAGTTTGGCGGGTATGCGCGATGACAGCTCCACCTGCACGGCCTTTCCAACCGGCGGGCCTGCTTCTTCCTTGCGCCGGTCAATGATGATCCCTGCCAGTTCTTCCGTGCGGCTTCGCACATCAGCAAGGATTTCTGCGGCCTTGCGGCGTTTGTCCCAGTCAACGAATTCCAGGGTGATGGTGCCGATAATGTCTTCTGATTCTTCGCTTTGTTGCGATTTCCCCGTCCGCGCATAAATTGAACTGAATTCCCTCATATCAAGAATGCGCGCCTCAACCTCGCGGATAAGATTGTTTTGCTCATCAATACTCAGGTTACCGCGGGCGCGGACCTGAAGCTTGGCAAACTCGGGTTCGACCTCGGGAAAGAACTCAATGCCCCGCCCGTACCCGGCATACGCCATCTGGACGACACCCAGCACCACTGCCGCGGCGGTCAGTATCTTGCCGGGATGGCGCAACGCACGACGCAGGACAACCAGATAGGCGCCGGTCATCCCGCTCACCGCGCTCAAGTCACCGTGCTCATCACCCGCCCCGGCGACGCCCCTGGCGACGGCCTCGCCACCGCCACCCGGCGCACCGACGTGGGCCCCCAGGGTGGGTACGAACACCAGGGCCATAAGCAGCGAGCCGGATAACGTAATCAGCAACGTCATCGGCAGAAACTTCATGAATTCACCGACCACACCCGGCCAGAACACAAGTGGCAGAAATGCCGCCAACGTGGTCGCTGTGGATGCAATGATAGGCCAGGACATACGTTTCGCCGCCAGACCATAGGCCCGCGACCGTGGCTCACCCTCCATCATTTTTCGGTCTGCATATTCGGTCACCACGATGGCGCCATCGACCAGCATACCAACGGCCAGGATCAGGCTGAACAGAACAACCACATTGATGGTGACGCCGATCCCATAGAGGACAAGAATGGCCATCAGAAATGATCCGGGAATGGCGATCCCCACCAACAAGGCCGTACGCAGACCAAGCGCCGCAACCACAACAATCATGACCAGCACAACGGCGCTGATGACGTTGTTTTGCAGGTCCGTCAGCATGGTTCTTATTTCTTCGGATTGATCCTGCAAGTAGCTGACGCTGATCAGATCGCGTAGATCTTCGGGCCACGCGTTTCGTTCGACCTCGACGACCTCACGCACGCGCTCAATGGTCTCGATGACGTTTTCGCCAGTCCGCTTGACGATTTCCAGCACCAGCGCGGGCTGCCCGTCAATGCGCGCAAAACTCTCCGCATCCTTGAAGCTGCGCCTGATCTCGGCAATATCGCCAAGGACAACAACCGAGTCGCCCTGGGTGGCGACAGGCATACTGGCAATATCGCTTACAGTCTCGAACAGGCCGGGAACCTTGACGGAAAACCGGCCAAGCCCGGTATCCTGCGCGCCTGCCGCTACCAACAGGTTCGATCTCTGCACCGTAGAAATAGCGTCGACAGGCGAAAGGCCGTAACTTTCCACACGGACAGGATCGACAAGTATTTCAACCAGTTCATCCCGGTCCCCCGCAACCTGGACCTCCAGAACCGTGGAAATTCCCTCGAGTTCGTCTTTCAGATCACGCGCCAGTTTCAACATGGCGCGTTCGGGAACGTCGCCGGATAACGCGACAACAATGACCGGGAACAGCGCAAAATTCACCTCTTGCACTTCCGGCTCATCGGTATCATCCGGCAGCTCCGGTTTCGCCAGATCAACCTGCTCGCGGGCATCGGTCAGCGCCGTATCCGCATCGAACCCGGCCTCAAACTCCATGATAATATTTGCGCCGCCTTCATAACCGACAGCGCGAAGTTCCTTCAACCCCTCGATCACCCGCAGTTCCTGTTCCATGGGCCGGATCAGAAGGCGTTCGGCATCTTCGGGCGAAATTCCCTCATGGGTAATCGAGACATAGATGATGGGTATATTGACGTCGGGATTGGCCTCTTTTGGTATGGCCTGATAGGCGGCGGAACCGGCAATCAGCACCAGAACCAACGTGGACAGTATAGTGCGGGAGCGGTCGATGGCGGCATCGATCATCGCGTGCATGGTATGCTCCTCAAAGCCTATCTGCGGTAACGGCATCAACCAGTTGACCGGATCGGACAAACTCCTGCCCGACGGTGAGC
>JAJFIE010000495.1 GCA_021775275.1 Rhodospirillales bacterium
CCGGCAACGGGTGGGGCGGCACGCCCTGATGGGCGGCGAGCATGGCGGTGCGCCAGACCCGGGCGGGCAGGCCGCCGCCGGTCAGGTTTCTGGTTTTCGATCCGTCATCGTTGCCCATCCACACACCCATGACCAGATCAGCCGTATAGCCGACGAACCAGCCGTCGCGGTATCCCTGGCTGGTGCCGGTCTTGCCCGCTGCGGGGCGGTCCAGTCTGGCGCGCTTGCCTGTGCCGCCGTCATTTATGACCCGGCTCAACATGGCGTTCATGGTTTCCGCATGACGCGGCGCGATCACCCGGCCGGGGCCAGTCCCCGTTCGCACGTAGATCACGGCGCCCGCGCGGTCACGGATTTCAGTGATGCCATAAGGCCAGACCCCCATGCCGCCGTTGGCAAAGGCGGCATAAGCGCCGGTCAACGATATGAGGCTGACCTCCGCCGCGCCGAGGGCGATGCTTGGATTGGGCTGTAATGCGTCGGTCATGCCGAGGCGTCTGGCGGTTTTAACGACATTGCCCCATCCGGCATGTTTCGCGATCTTTACGGCAATGGTGTTGATGGACGCCGACAGGGCGTCTTCCATGGTCATGGGGCCACGGTACTGTTTATCGAAATTGCGTGGCTTCCACCCGGCCAGATCAAGGGGCTCGTCCACCAAAAGGCTGCGCGGCCCGAGGCCCGCTTCCAGTCCGGCCAGATAGACCACGGGTTTGAACGCCGAGCCCGGCTGGCGGCGCGCCTGTGTCGCCCGGTTGAACTGGCTTTGCCCATAGGAGCGTCCGCCGACCATGGCGCGCAGTCCGCCGTCCGGCGACATGGCGATAAGCGCCCCCTGGCTAACGGCGGCCTCGGCCCCGGGGCCATCGAGGGTTTGCGTCATGGCCCGGTTGGCGGCGGTTTGAATGACCGGATCAAAGGTTGTGTGGACGATCAGGTCGCGATCAATGCTGACAAAATCCGGCAGACGCTCCAGCACCCAGTCGACGAAGTATCGACTGCCGCCGCCCGAGCGCGTGGCGATGCGGCTGGTTTTCGCCCGCTTCGCGGCCTCTGCTTCCGCTTCGCTCAGATATCCGGCGGCGACCATGTTGGCGAGCACCACACGGGCGCGGCTGGCGGCGGCCTCCGGATCGCTTATGGGGTTCAGGCGGCTCGGGGCTTTCAGCAATCCGGCAATGACGGCGGCCTGCCATGTGGAGACATCCCGCACCGGGCGGCCAAAGTATTTCCGCGCCGCCGCGTCCACGCCCCATGCCCCGCGACCCAGATAGACGCGGTTCAAATAGACCGTGAGAATTTCATCCTTGGTGAATTTGCGTTCCAGCCACAGCGCAATAAAATGTTCCTGCATCTTTCGCTTGATGGTGCGGTCCGGGGCCAGAAACAGATTCTTGGCGACCTGCTGGGTGATGGTGGAGCCGCCCTGCCGGATGCGGCCCGCCTGTATATTCACCCACATGGCGCGGGCGAGGCCCAGGATATCAATGCCGAAATGATTGTAAAACCGTCGATCTTCGGTGGCCAGAACGGCCTGCGGCAGGACCGGGGGCAGGTCTTGCAGGGTAACGGCGGATCCGTAAAGATCGCCCACCGTCGCCAGTTCCGAGCCATCCGCCGCCAAAATCGTGATGGCCGGACGACGGGTGGCGGCGAAGGCATCGTCCACATCCGGCAGATCATAGGCGTAGAAAGCCAGCACCCCGCCACCAAGCACCGCGCCCCAGATGACGGCGATCAGGCTCCAGTAGATCAGCCCGCCCAGCAGGCGCGAAACAACGCCGCGCTGTCGGGGCCCGGGTGATTTTGAGGATGTCCGCCGGGACGGCTTCCGGGATTTGGATTTCGTAACCATGGGCTTCTTATCGCCCATGGGCCGTTAGAATAGGGTTAAAGGCACGCAACAGATGTGGTTGGACTCATAAAATGAGAATACATTTTTACCCTATGGCGAGTTCGATCCCGGATCACTCAAAATGTCCGTTGTGCATCATAGAACGGGCGTTACACCGGAGCCTGGCAGATTTCTGAAAATGACCCGAAGGAGACATTCTGACTTGTGATGTACGGTGGTCAGAAGTATCGCATGGCACACTAGGATATGGTGCGCCACCCAGACAACATTATTCAATGGTCAGAGTTGAGATAACCGTGGTCTTACTCCTCTACAGGAAGCCTCATTACTTTAGCATACTGCAACTGGAACTCGTGCACACCTTGTTCGCTTTCACCACCCGACTCGCCGTCCATGACAAACCGGCCTTGTCGATAACCCTTAGACTTCAGGCCCTGTTGGACGGCGTCACAGATACCTTCGTCTTCTGGCCATAAGACGTTCCACATGTAATTCGAACATTCAGCACCGATACCAACGCCCGCAACCGCTGCGTTAATTGAACTCATGCGCATGGTCTCCGGACCTGACGGGTAATAACGAAAGGAGGAAAGGTTTTTTTCACCCGGTGAGATACCGATCTCGTTATTGGGCCACAGATGCCAGAACAATGCCTTCTGAACGGGCTCAGTGGGCGATACAGTGTAGGCTGCGTTATCATGTTTGTTGACGGGGGCCTGATTGAGGAACCATCCATCGTGGTAGTCACGTGTATATGACTTCATATCAACCAGATCGACAAATGCCGGATGAGCCGGGGCGCAGTGATAACATTCGCGGCAGTTCTCAGCGAGAACCTTCCAGTTGGCTGCATGATCATCCTGGCCGTTAACGTCACTGTCTGATCTGGAATGAAAACTCAATTCCGGCCACCACGGCACATGCTGATTGACGCTATCAATGAAACCGGGCCAAGTTTCCTCAATGG
>JAJFIE010000496.1 GCA_021775275.1 Rhodospirillales bacterium
ATGGCCAAGGCCGGGTTGCATGCCATGACCCAGCATCTTGCCATGGAACTGGCGGATTCCGGTATTCGGGTAAACGCCATATCGCCTGGGGTTGTCGTGACGCCTGTATTCGAATCATTCATCGAACCCGACAAAATCGAAGAAACCCTGACGGAAGCGTTTGATGCGTTCCACCCCATTGGCCGTGTCGGGCGTGTCGGCGATGTGGCCAACGTCATCGATCACCTGTTGTCTGACAAGACCGCCTGGGTCACCGGTGCGGTGTGGGATGTGGACGGCGGCGTTATGGCTGGTCGTAATTGATACCCGCAGGACCAGGATCTGCCCGGTTTTCAGGAAGAAAAATACCGTAAAACCTTTGGCGTCTGGTACCCGAACGCCGATTTACAGTTTATTACAGATGCCGGTCATTTCCCCATGTACGAAACCCCGGTTTATTTCGCCACACTGGTGGAAGAGTTCCTCAAAAACAACTCAACGATCGTCGACTATCGACGAGATACAAAATTAAGAGGCGAGGGCGGCTTGTGCCATCCTCGCTATCTTATTTAAAGATCCTGCGTCTCGGCTTTCAAAACCTCGACGGCATCCAGCGGCGGCGTGTCGCGATGGGCTTCCATCTTCGGTATACGGGTGAAGCGTCCTCCGTGCTGGTGCTCGGGCAGCTCTTCCTTTGGTCCACCGGGACTGACCGGGCGCGGCGCGAAACGGCCTTGGGAAATCGCCCGATCATACATGACGATGGCGCCGGCCAATCCCACATTAATGCAGAATTTAGTGGGAATTTTCAGGGTGTAGGCGCACCGTTCCTGGCTTTCCGGTGATAACGATCCTCGCTCCGGCCCCAGAATATAGGCAGCCTGCTGTGGATGGTGAAAGCTGGGCAACTCTATCGCATCGTCGGTCAGTTCCACACCAACCAGAACGCAGTCATTTGGTAAAACCATCGACGGCAAATCCGGAAAACTGTAGAACGGCAAATGGCCCAATGCGTTGGATGTATCCGAGTGGTTCCCGTCCGTGCGTGCATAGCTGGCGGACACGGTGAACACGAAGCTGGCGTCAAAGGCATGGGCCGTGCGAAACAGGCTGCCCACGTTCATGGCTTTACTAACCCCCTCAACACCGATACCGAAGTACCCGCGCATGCATTTTCTCCCGATATGTCTCAAAACCCGGATAAGTGACCCGACTATGGCGAATTTCATCTCTGAATCAAGTCGCGACAAAATGAGCCGCTTCGCGGCTTCAGATAAGGATTCCCCATAATGCGCGCTGTTGTTTGCTCCTCATTTGACGATATGGCGGCTTTGTCATTTGATGAAAACATTCCGCCGCCGGAATTTAATCCGTCGCCAGAACAGGGACGCATCTGGGGCGACGTGCGGATACGGGTCAGGACAGCAGGCATTAACTTCGCCGATACGTTGATGATTGCAGGCAAATACCAGGTCAAGCCACCGTTACCCTTTACACCGGGAATGGAAGTGGCGGGCGAGATCATCGACGTTGCCTCTCATGTCACACGATTTCAAATCGGCCAGCGGGTCATGGCCATGGTCGCCCACGGCGGTTATGCACAAGAAGCCGTCGCGCCCGAGGACAATGTCTATGCCATCCCGGACGCTATGGACTGGATCAGCGCTGCCGGGTTCCCCATAACCTACGGGACATCTGGCGATGCATTCATGCGAGATAATGCATTGAAGGCAGGTGACGTACTGCTGGTTCATGGGGCGGCGGGCGGCGTGGGCCTCACGGCCGTCGAGATCGGCAAGCAGCTGGGCGCTACGGTGATCGCCACAGCGGGCGGACCGGAAAAGCTGGCTATCGCTGCCGAGCACGGCGCGGATTACTTGATCGACTACCGCAAGGACGACATCCGCATACGGGTCAAGGCATTGACCGAAGGGCGTGGTGCGGACGTGGTGTTTGACCCGGTCGGGGGTGAGGTATTTGCCGCCAGTATGCGCGCCGTCGCTCAGGGCGGTCGGATCATCGTTATCGGTTTCGCCAGCGGCGATATTCCTCAGGTTCCCGCCAACATCGTCATGGTAAAGAACATCACCGTCACCGGGTACAACTTCGGTGGCTGGCGGGTGCTTGATCCGGATGGGGTGCGATCTTCCATGGAAACCCTGCTGGACTGGTATGCGGCGGGGAAACTAAAGCCCCACACATCGCATACATTTCCTCTGGAAGACTATGCGCAAGCGCTGGAGACGCTTAAGTCGCGTAAATCCACGGGCAAGGTCGTGCTAATGGTTGACTGATGGCCAAGGCGACCACCATCCGGGAACATTTTAGTTCTCAGGCCGACGCCTGCCGCAGGTTCGGCTCATCCTTCACCGGACGGCTGTGTGACCTGCTGGCGGACCGCCTTTCCCATGAAACCCGCCCTGGAGCGCGCACGCTTGCATGGCCCGGTGATCCTGGTGCGGATGGATTGGCATTACGCCTCGCCGGGGCGCTACATGCCCTTGTCTTGACGGGTCAGGATGCCGGGCTCACGTCAATCTATCCACCTGATGGGAAAGTTCCACTCGATGATGACGATGTATGGCGGGTCGTCGAAAATGCCCTCCGTGCCCATGGGGATTTTATTGATGGCTGGCTGGACTCACCGCCCCAGACCAATGAGGTGGCTCGTGCCGCCATGATACTGCCTGCATTGGCGCAACTGGCGGCGCGGTTTGATCTCCCGCTGGCGCTCTATGAAATCGGCGCCAGTGCAGGGCTGACCCTGCAACTGATGCAGTTTCATTATGATTTTTCCGGTGTGCGGATTGGCGATGCGGGGTCACCGGTCCAATTGTGCCCCGACATACGGACTCCCCCGCCACTGACAAAAATCCTGCCCGCCGTTGTCTCAAGGCGCGGGTGTGATCTGAACCCGCTGGATGCCACCTGTGAGGTTGATGCGATGAGGCTGCGCAGCTACGTTTGGGCGGATCAGCGCCCGCGGCATGACCGGCTGAACGGGGCCATTGAGTTGTATGCGAACAATCCTCCGGTGATGGAGCAAAAAGACGCAGCATTATGGGTCGCCCGGGAACTCGACGCACGTCCCGACAACGCCATCAGCGTGTTTTATCACACCATCGTCTGGCAGTATCTTCCGTCCGACGTCAAATCAATGATTGAAAAAAGCCTCGCTGACGTCGGCGCGAAATCATCGCCGGGCGCCCCTCTCGCTTTTTTGGGCATGGAAGGGTACGGCAATCCGGATCACGCAATCCTGGAGTTGACCGCATGGTCCGGCGACGCTGCGACGGATGGCCGAAAGGTCAAGTTGGCCCACGTTGACTACCACGGACGCTGG
Source organism: Rhodospirillales bacterium (assembly GCA_021775275.1). GTDB lineage: Bacteria > Pseudomonadota > Alphaproteobacteria > Rhodospirillales > Casp-alpha2 > JAJFIE01. The sequence continues at coordinate 3,323 of JAJFIE010000496.1, forward strand.
ATTGATTGGCGCGCCTAGAAAAAAGAAAGGCGGGTGCGAACACCGGCCTTTCCACCAAAGAAACCTATCTGAAGTGCTATGCTGTCAGGGCAATCAGGAACGCCAGAATGGTTTCGACGTTTCGTGGACGACTTCTTCGCGGGTCAGCCCCATGTCTTTGAGAAAGTGGGTCTCCAGGGCCTTGAGATGCCTGCGATCCTGTGCCCGTTTCTGCCACACTGACAATGTGCGGAAGAGAGCTTCCGGTAATCCGAACAGTGACTTTATTATGTCCGTAGCGGTGTGTCCGCCAGAGTAATCATTTGTGCCATTGCACGTATTCACTGAATTCCTGATCATGACTGATCTCCTTATTCCTGTTACCACCCTGTGGCCGACTGACCTGATGGAAAAGTCCTGTGCGATACGTTCGCGTTGATCATGGTGTAACGGTGTTTCCTGTTGGTCACAAACGATGATTTCTAGTGGTATCATGAGAAATTATAATGAATTTTAATTGATAAATTTATCAAAAAAGTCATATTTCCGCCGTTTTTTGATATTCCCCCATCTTTAATGATCTGATAATATGTAATCGATTGCAGCGTTTTTGATATGCCTGTTATGTGTTTTCGGCATGGAAGGTTCGTAATCAGCTAACGCAAGTGTAACAACTGAGGCCGTGGTCGCTATCCGATGGTTGCGATCAAAAATATAAGCCAGAAGAACAAAATGGACCGGGGAGCGAATCATGGCACGGGACCTGCCGCCACTGAACGGATTGCGCGCCTTTGAGGCCGCTGCCCGGCATCTGAGTTTCACCCGTGCGGCGGATGAATTGTATGTGACCCAGGCAGCCATTTCCCATCAGGTCAAGGGGCTGGAAAACCACCTGGGCTTCGATTTGTTCCGGCGGGTCAACCGGGGCCTTATGCTAACGGAGGATGGCCAGATCCTGTTTCCTGCCGTGCGGGACGGTCTGGATGTTATGGCGGCGGCGCTTCGCGCCATCGATACCAGTGAACAGTCTGGCACGTTGACCGTCACGACTCTCGATTCCATCGCCAGCGCCTGGCTGGTGCCACGGCTTGGACGCTTCCGCCGCCTTCACCCGGATATCGATGTGCGCTTATCGGTAAATGATCGGCTGACCGACTTCGCCCGGGACGTCGATGTGGATATGGCGATCCGGTACGGCGGCGGTCAGTGGCCCGGCGTGCGATCAGACTTGGTAATGGACGAAGAAATTTTCCCGGTCGCCAGCCCGGAACTGATCGAACAGGGACCCGGCTTGAACACACCTGCAGACCTGCTGAAATACCCCTTGCTGCATGATACCCTGCCCGAGGACTGGGCCATGTGGTTCGAGACGGCAGGCGTTGAGGCGCCTGGGCTTGAAGCCGGCTACCGGCTGGAACATTCCCACCTGATTGCCCTGGCCGCCATGGCGGGTGAAGGCGTTGCGCTGGGCCGCAGTGCACTGATTGCTGATGCGCTTGCCACCGGGCGGCTGGTACGGCTGTTTGATATCAAGCTTCCGGCCATGTACGCCTACTATGTCTGCGCGCCGGACGCCGTGTGGGACCGGCCCAAGGTACGGGCTTTCCGCGACTGGATGATGAGCGAGGTCAAGGGCGCTATCGAGAAAACCCGCGCGGCCTGATGACCTTCCTCAGTCCGATGCCTTTCCACCAGAGCAAGAGGGATAAGAACATGAAACTGCACGGTCTTAATATCCCGGTGAAATCCGGAAAAGACGGCGCGCCCGAAATTCCCGAGGCAACAGGAAGCTGTTTGTGCGGCGCGGTACATTACAGCGTGCACGCGCCACTGGATAAAAACGTGCGACCCTGCCACTGCACCCAGTGCCGCAAACAGTCGGGCCATCACGCCGCCTATGTTCAGGTGGAACGCTGGGACGGCGTGCGCATTGAGGGCGAAGACAATGTCACCTGGTATCATGCCTCCGATCTGGCCAGGCGCGGCTTTTGCAAAACCTGCGGATCGCAACTGTTCTGGGTGCCCGACCCGGAAAAGACAGGCCGGATAACCGGCGACGTCACTGGTGGCACACTGGATACGCCCACAGGCGTCAAATTCGCCGCCCATATTTTCGTCGCCGACAAGGGCGATTACTACGACATCACCGACGGACTGCCGCAACATGACACCTATCCGGATGAGGGTTAGGTCGTTCGATGGCGTCCCGGATTCCTTGACGGGAATTCCTACACCGCTCGTGAATGCCGCTGTGCGTCGGGCGCGAGGTATTTATCGAACATGGCGGCAACCGTTCGCATGAGGATGCGGGCATGTTCCGGGATGGTGACGGTCCAGCCATCGATGGTGCAGACGCCGTCGGGCTCCATGGGTTTGAGGGCGTCGAAGGCGGGGATCAGAGTCTCCGGTGTGCAGCCGTAGGCCTCGCAGACTGCTTTCACATCGACCTTCAGGTCACACATCAGGCGTTCGATAATGGCGCGGCGCAGGCGGTCGTCATCGTTCAGTTGGACGCCCTTGGCGATGCCCGGTTCGCCCGCTTCAATGGCGGCGCGCCAGGTGCGCACCGGCGTGTGGTTCTGGATGTAACCTTGCGGCAGGGAGCCGATGCTGGAGGCGCCGAGACCGATCAGCGCCGGGCACGGGTCGGTGGTGTAGCCCTGGAAGTTGCGGTGCAGTTCTCCCGCGTCGAGGGCGCGGGTCATGGCATCGTCCTCACGGGCGAAGTGATCCAGCCCGATCCAGCGATAGCCCTGCGCCATAAGTCCGCCCGCCGCCGTCATCATCATGTCATGGCGTCCGTCGCGACCGGGCAGGGCCTCATCGGGGATTTTCTTCTGGTGGGTTTTCATCCATGGAACATGGGCATAACCGAACAGGGATAGCCGGTCCGGCTGCATGGTGAGCACGGTATCGACATTGTTTTTCATGCCCTCGACGGTTTGATAGGGCAGGCCGTACATGAGGTCCACATTGATCCGGTCGACGCCGAGGCTGCGCAGGGTATCGATCACATGGCGGGTGACGTCAACGGGCTGAATGCGGTTGACGGCGCGCTGCACTTGCCCGTTCACGTCCTGCACGCCAAGACTGGCGCGGGTGACGCCGGACTCCGCCAGCGCGCGAAGGGAGTCGTCGCCCAGATCACGGGGATCGATCTCCACTGCGAACTCGGCGTCAGGGGCGAAGCTGAAACGATTATGCAATGCCCCGGCCAGCCGCCGGATATGGTCGGGCCTGAGGATCGTCGGGCTGCCCCCGCCCCAATGGATATGATCGACTGTGCGTTTTGGTCCCAGAATGTCGGCAATCAGATCAATCTCGCGCAAAAGCGTTTCGAGATAGGCTTCGACCGGTGAGTAGCGGTTGATGATCTTGGTATTACAGCCGCAGAACCAGCACATGGTGTCGCAGAACGGCACATGCACATAGAGCGACAGCGGCATATCTTCGGGCAGGCTGGTCAGCCAGTCACGGTACATGGAACCGTCCACGCCCGCATGAAACTGCGGCGCAGTGGGATAGCTCGTATAACGCGGCACCAGCCGGTCATATTTTTCCAAAATTCCCTTAACCATACGGGCACCTTATACACGACAAGCGGGATTGGCATTGACTCAAATCAAGCGCCCGCAGACGTGGTTGACCTATCACATTTGACCTAGTTACTTATACCTTCATCTGGGCATATCATCACCGATGATGGAACAGACGATACGACAGGAAATGGACGTTGGCCGACGGTACGCCCCTGCGGTGGCGTGGCCGACACTGTTTTTGCTGGCTGCCATCTATACCGGACTGACGGCATCCATTTACCTTGCCATGACCGATCAGGTTACGCTGCTGGCTGCTGCCGCCATCAACACCGTAATCCTCTATGGCACCTATACGGTGGTGCACGAAGGGGTTCATGACAACATCGTGCCGCGCAGTGCGCGTTTTCGCTGGGTCAACATGACGGCGGCGTTTCTGGCCGCCTTCCCCCTGTGGATGCTCATCTATCCGCATCGCAAGTCCCACATGATGCATCACACCAGATGCAATACGGAGGACGATCCGGATATCTATGCCCGTGGATCGTTCGGTGTGGTGGCGCTCTGGCGTATTCCCCTGTCGGCGCTCGGCATGTTCAATCCTGTCTCGGCGTATCAATCCTGTATCCGGTTTAAAGTGACGGAGGCCCAGCGATGGTTTTCCATGGCGACCTTTGCCGGTTATACGGCACTGGCCGCATGGATCATCTATTCCGGGTACGGTTTCGAACTGCTGGTTCTCTGGTTTGGTCCGTTTTTCATCGGTTACTGCGTGATGCTGATCTTCTTCACATGGGTTCCCCATTATCCTCACACCATCATCGGCCGCTATCGCGACACCCGGTGTTCGCTCTGGCCCGGCGGAAACCTGCTGACCCAGGGTCAGAACTATCACCTGATCCATCACATGATGCCGTGGGTTCCATGGTACCACTACGAACAGGTATTCAGGGACATCCGGCCCATGATGGAGCAGAACCATGCGCTGATTGACGGTTTCTGGCCGCGTGCGGCGGAAGAAGCCGAACGATCAATCCCCTAGCTCCGCCAAATTCGCAAACAGCGCCAGCGCTTCCGGGTTGGCCAGGGCTTCCTGATTCTTGACCGGGCGGCCATGGACGATGTCGCGCACGGCCAGTTCGGTGATCTTGCCGGACTTGGTGCGCGGGATGTCGG
>JAJFIE010000497.1 GCA_021775275.1 Rhodospirillales bacterium
CGGTTTCATGGCCATGGCCGGTCGCTGCGCCGCCCTCACCAGAGCTTCGTCCAGATAGGGATGGCGGTGATAATCCAGCGATACCACACCCTTGAAATAGCTCTGGTACATAGTCCCCAATTGATTGGCCCGGTAGCCTGCTTCCTCGCCCAACCGCTCCATATCCACCGTGATGATCTCGGCGCGATCATCGAACAGAAAGGACGCCGCCCCGGCATCATGGCGCGCAAGGATTACCAGCGGGACGTCCGGCCCACCCAGCGCCAGTCGAAAACGTTCCAGTTGTGCCGCCAGAAACACCAGATGATCCGCGCCGCCGGTACAGATCAGCAGGAACTCCGTTGGCGGGCCCTGACGGTTGGTGAGACGCCAACTGAGCTTCTGCGCCAGATCAACCCAACGAACGGTATTTTTCATGAAACTTCCTTAACAGGATTTGCCTATTTCTTGGCGATTGAAACACTGCGACCGGACCAGTCGGGCAATTTGGCCATGGTCGCATCGCGCAGCATGGCCTGGGTCGCTTCCGGCATAGGGGCGGTACGGCCTTCCCTGGTATCAAAATGCAGCAACAAGCACTCAAACGTCGCCTTCTCCGTGCCATCCACTTTCAGGACATGGGCCAGATGCAGCTTTTTCGCATCCGATCCCAGAACCATGCTTTCAAATTCCAGGTTGGCGGGTGCGCGCACGTCGTCCAGATAACGAATGTGGGTTTCCACAGTATAGAGCGCGCATCCGGTCGCCTGAAAATAATCCGTGCCACTGACGCCGAAGTGTTCCTGCACGGCCCATGTGGCATTGGAGAACGCCACCACGTAGTAGCCTTCATTCAGGTGCCCATAAAAATCGAGCCAGGAATCCTGTACCGGCTCGGAATGGAGTTTCAGAATGGTCACGACTTCAGCTTTTCCTTCAGCAACTGATTGACCATGCCGGGGTTGGCTTTGCCCTGGGTCGCCTTCATGACCTGACCGACGAACCATCCGGCGATACGTTCGTTACCATCCTTGAATTCCTGTACCTGCTCCGGGCTGTTGGCGATAACATCGTCCACGGCGGCCTCAATGGCGCCGGTGTCGGTGATCTGCGTCAGGCCCTTTTCCTCGACGATATCCGCCGGATCCCTGGACGTTTCGATCATGATTTCGAACACGTCCTTGGCGATGCGACCCGAGATGGTGTCATCGGCCATCAGATCCAGTAACTGACCCAATTGCTGAGACGATACCGGGCTGTCGGTGACGGATTTTCCCAGGGCGTTCAGGGCGCCGAACAGATTACTGATCACCCAGTTAGCCGCCAGCTTGGCGTCGCGGGTTTTGCCTTTTTCCGGGCTGCGCACCACATCTTCGAAATAGGCCGCCGTATCCTGATCAACCACCAGCACACCCGCGTCATAGGCGCTCAGGCTGTAATCCGTCATGAAGCGATTTTTTTTCTCGTCGGGTAATTCAGGCAGTGTCGCCGCGATGGCGTCCACGTACTCTGCGCTCAGTTTGACGGGCAGCAAATCCGGGTCGGGAAAATAGCGATAATCATGGGCAAACTCCTTGGACCTCATGGCCCGCGTCTCACTCTTGGCGGGATCGAACAGACGGGTCTCCTGATGCACTTCACCACCGGATTCCCAAATTTCGACCTGGCGCTGTGCCTCAACCTCAATGGCCTGCATGACGAAGCGGACAGAGTTCACATTCTTGATCTCACATCGGGTGCGGAGGTCCGTCTCGCCCACCTTGCGCACGGAGACGTTTACATCGGCGCGCATGGAGCCCTGCTCCATATTCCCGTCACAGGTCCCCAGGTAGCGTACGATGGACCGCAGCTTGCGAACATAAATCCCGGCCTCCTCGGGCGACCGCATATCAGGATCAGAGACAATTTCCATGAGCGCCACGCCGGAACGGTTCAGATCAATGAAAGACCGTTTGGGATCCTGATCGTGCATGGATTTGCCCGCGTCCTGTTCCATATGCAGACGCTCGATCCCGATGGGCCGTGTGGAGCCATCCGGCATGTCCAGAATGACGGTCCCCGCCCCGACAATGGGATGGGCGAACTGGGAAATCTGATAGCCCTGCGGCAGGTCGGCGTAGAAGTAGTTCTTCCGCTCAAACACCGAGTAGAGGTTGATGTGCGCCTTGAGGCCAAGCCCCGTGCGCACCGCCTGTTCCACACAATGCTCGTTAAGCACCGGCAACATGCCCGGCATGGCCGCATCGACCAGCGACACATGGTCGTTGGATTCACCACCGAATTCCGTTGATGCACCGGAGAACAACTTGGAGTTCGAGACGATCTGGGCGTGAACTTCAAGTCCAATCACCACTTCCCAATCGCCGGTGTCACCCTGAATGATATAGCTCATGACTCAGTCCTCCCCGCCGGAAAAAATCGGGAGATCGAATCCGGCAGCCTGCTCCAATGCCTCACCGGCCCTGAACAGGGTCAACTCATCAAACGGTCTGGCAATGAGTTGCAGGCCCAGTGGCAACCCGTCCGCAGACAATCCGGCAGGAACCGACATGGCAGGAAGCCCGGCCAGCGAGGCAGGCACGGTGAATACGTCGTTCAGGTACATGGCCACGGGGTCGTCCATTTTCTCGCCGATGGCAAATGCGGGCGACGGTGCGGTGGGCGCCAGCATGACGTCTACATCTTCAAATGCAGCGTTGAAATCACCGGCGATGCGGGTGCGGACTTTCTGCGCCTTCACGTAATAGGCATCATAGTAACCTGCCGACAACACGTAGGTGCCGATCAGTACGCGGCGCTGAACTTCCTCGCCGAAGCCTTCGCCGCGGGTGTTCATATACATGTCATCCAGTGACTCACCATCGACGCGAAGACCAAAACGAACCCCGTCATAGCGGGCCAGATTGGCTGACGCCTCGGCGGGCGCGACAATATAATAGGTCGGCAGCGCATACTTGGTATGTGGCAGGGAAACATCAATGATCTCCGCCCCGGCTGCTTTCAGCCATTCCGCGCCTTTGGCCCACAGATCGGTGATTTCCTGGGGCATGCCATCGGCGGTGTATTCCTTGGGAATTCCCACACGCAGGCCCTTGACGCCCTGCCCCAAAGAACTTTCAAAATCCGGCGTCTCGACAGGGGCTGACGTTGAATCCCTGAGATCATGCCCCGCCATGGCGCCCAGCATGATGGCTGCATCCCTGACCGTGCGGGTCATGGGGCCAGCCTGATCGAGGCTCGATGCGAAGGCGACAATACCCCAGCGCGAACAGCGCCCATAGGTCGGCTTCATGCCGACGATGCCGGTAAAGGACGCGGGCTGACGGATGGAACCGCCTGTGTCCGTGCCTGTGGCGCCCAGACACAACCGCGCCGCCACAGCGGATGCTGATCCGCCTGACGATCCGCCCGGCACCAGATCCTTGCCCGCGTTCTCGCCAGTGGCGGCTTTCCACGGGTTGATGGTATTGCCGTAGTAGCTGGAAACGGTGGCGGACCCCATGGCGAACTCATCCATGTTGGATTTGCCGACCATGACAGCTCCGGCGTCTTTCAGGTTCTGCGATACGGTAGATTCGTACTCAGGCACGAAGCCTTCCAGAATGTGCGAGCCTGCCGTGGACTGAATGCCCTCTGTGCAGAACAGGTCCTTGATGGCGACGGGCACACCATCCATGGGGCCACGCACGTCACCGGCGGCACGGCGTGCATCGGATGCCTTGGCTGCGCTTAACGCAACATCGGGGGTTTCCGTCACAAAGGCGTTCAGATCGCGTGCATCGGCAACGGCCTTGTTATGAACCTCGGCCAGTTCGACGGCGGAAAAATCGCCGCCCGTCAATCCGTCGCGGGCTTCGGCAATGGTGAGGTTTGTCAGGTTATTGCCCATGCCACTCACTCCACAACCTTGGGGACGGTATAGAACCCGTCCACGGGATCCGGCGCGTTGGCCAGCACCCGGTCACGGCAATTGCCGTCATTAACCACATCGGACCGCAGGGCCGGGATAACCTCGGTCACGCTGGTCATGGGCTCCACGCCGTCGGTGTCAACCTCCGAAAGTTGTTCAACCCAGTGCAGAATGCCATCAAGCTCGCCTGCGATCTGGTCAAGCCGTTCGTCTTCCACCCGAATGCGGGCGAGAAAGGCGATACGGCGCACGGTGTCCTGGTCCAATGCCATGTGGTCGGTTTCCTGAATGATGTTGCCGAATATCAAGAGGCGCGGAAATTAGCACCCGCGTCGCCAAGGCTCAACCATATAGAAGGCCCTGTCTTGCCTCGGTGACATTCGCCGTTGTGATCACGTTGATTAACCGTCTTCACTCGCAAGGCTTGCCGTCAGATCGTCCCAGGCTTTGCCGTTCCAGCTTTCCAGCGCCATGCGAACCGCCGCAGTCAACGCTTCCGGTACGGATGCGACGTCCTGCTCACCCGTCTCGGGTTTACCTGCATAGGGTTCGAGCGTCACTTCATCGAAGACCGCTTTCCCTTTTTCGGAATTGTAAAACACATTAGTGGTGAAGGATTCGTCGTATTCTCCATTGGCATTGATCTCCAGCAAATCGATGCTGATCTGGTGAACATCGGGCTTGGCCGGACGATACGCCCCTTCAGTCATGAACATGAACAGCATGAACGACAAGGTGACGCCATCACGCTCGCACCGGGCCTGGATTTCATAGTCGGCAATGCCAAATTCCTCGACTTCGGCTGTGCTTTTTCCAGTGTAGACAATCTCATAGGCGCATTTCCCGTCGTTGCTCACCGTCGCACTGCCGCGAACAGCTTCCGTCAAGGCCCCATCGATCAGTGGTTCCAGGTATTTGCGATAGGTGAAGCCCAGTGGTTGACCGTCGCGCGTGATGGCCAGCCAGCCCTGATAGCGACCGACAACGTGAACCTGCTGGCCTTTTATAAGACCATCAACCCGCTGCGCCTTGGTGTCCGGTTTGGCGCGTACATTAACATCGCGGGTGACCACATAGGTACGGTCCAGGGCCTCGATTTCCACGCCGAGGAATTCCGCAGCATCAACAGGCGAGATGGCGAAACACAGGATGCCGAGCAGCAGCCCCGGGACAAACAACAGGGCGAATACTTGATGGCAGAGCCGCTCACACCTTTCGCTTATTTCTTCGATTGTTTGGGTCCTCCCCGCGAAAGCCATCGGGATATCCTCGTCCCCTATAGAATCCAGCCGACAGAGGATACGCAAGGAAGATACGCCGCGCCAAGAACTATCACGGCGAAATGCCTTTCTACACCCTGGCTATACCATGGGCTGCCCACAGGGTATAAGCGGAGCCATGAGCATCCTGAGCAACAATGAATTCCGACAAGCCGTGCCGCAGGGAACGCGAATCATGGGGCTGGATGTGGGATCCAAAACCATCGGCGTATCCCTTTCCGATGTCCTGCACATGATCGCCAGCCCGCTGGAGACCATTAAACGGAAGAAATTCAGGGACGATGCCGTTCGGCTTCAGTCGATCGTGAAGGACCATGAAGTTGGCGGCATTTTGCTGGGCTTTCCACTCAGCATGGATGGAACCGAAGGTCCCCGCTGCCAATCCACCCGGGCTTTCGCTGACAATCTGGGGGAAGTTATCCAACTGCCCATGACTTTCTGGGATGAACGCCTATCCACATCCGCCGTGGAACGCATGCTGGTGGATGATGTGGACATGTCGCGCAAACGTCGCGGCGAGGTCATAGATAAACTGGCGGCGGTTTATATTTTGCAGGGCTTTCTCGACGCACAAGGCTAGGTCTTGCGTATGAGGCGGCGTGCACCTTATGATGCGGCCCTAATGACAACGGACCATATTGATACCGCTGATTTTCCCCACCGTCACTTGCTCGGTATCGAAGGCCTTTTCCCCAATGAGATCACCTATCTGCTCGACCGCTCCGAGGCGTATGTCGAACAGAACCGGCAGGCTGACAAAAAAAAATCGACCCTGCGCGGCCGAACCATCATCAATCTGTTTTTCGAAAACTCGACACGAACACGCACCTCGTTTGAACTGGCTGGTAAGCGACTTGGCGCTGATGTGATCAACATGTCGGTCGCCGACAGCGCCATCAAAAAAGGCGAAACCCTGATCGACACGGCGATGACGCTGAACGCCATGCACCCGGACGTGCTGGTGGTCCGCCATCCGGATTCAGGGGCAACCAAGTTGCTGTCCGAAAAAGTCAATTGCGCGGTTATATCCGGTGGTGACGGCAGTCACGAACACCCCACACAGGCTTTGCTCGATGCGTTGACCATCCGCCGACGGCTGGGCGATCTGGCGGGCCTGACGGTTGCCATCTGTGGCGACGTGATGCATTCGCGGGTGGCCCGGTCCAATATTCATCTGCTTAACGCCATGGGCGCTCGGGTGCGCCTGATCGCGCCGCGCACATTGATTCCGACCGGCATCGAACACCTGGGCGTTGAAGTATTCTACGACATGGCCGAAGGCCTGAAGGATTGCGACATCGTGATGATGTTGCGCCTGCAAAAGGAACGCATGCAGGGGAACTTCTTCCCCTCAATTCGCGAGTATTTCCATTTTTTTGGTCTCGATTATGAAAAACTGGCGAACACGAAACCTGATGCCCTGATCATGCACCCCGGTCCCATGAACAGGGGCGTGGAAATCGATTCCGAGGTCGCCGACGACTTTGGCCGCAGCGTCATCCGCGAACAGGTTGAAATGGGTGTTGCGGTGCGTATGGCGTGCCTCGAAATCCTCGGCCTGGAAACAGGTGATGGCGATATGAGGAATCTCTGAACATGGCAGAGACGCCTACCAGCGCTACGGGCGGAAAAGTCGCCTATATCAATGCTCACCTGCTCGACCCGGCAAGCGAACTAAACGCACCCG
>JAJFIE010000498.1 GCA_021775275.1 Rhodospirillales bacterium
ATGCCATGTGGTGGATCAAGGCGGCGATCACCGAGCATATCCTTAAATCGTGGTCACTGGTCAAACTGGGCACGGTGGCATCGCAGAAAAAGTTATTTTTTAGCCTGCGCAAGATCAAGTCCCGTCTCAGCATTATGGATACAGGTGAATTGACCGATGCCCAGGCCGGTGAGATCGCCGACGCCACCAAAGTATCTGTCGAAGACGTCAAGAACATGAACCGTCGTCTGTCGGCTCGGGATTACTCCCTGAACGCCACGGTGACCGAGGATGAAACGGTCGAGTATGTGGACACCCTGGTGGACGACCGCCCGTCGCCCGAAGCCCAGCTGGCTGCGCGCGAGGAGTTCGGCGCCAAGGACAATCTGTTACAGGATGCCATTTCCACGCTTCCCGAGCGCGAGCGCGCCATTTTCATGGAACGCCGCCTGAGCGAGGACCCCAAGACGCTTGAGGAACTGGGCACGGTCTATGGCGTCAGCCGCGAACGCATTCGCCAGTTGGAGGCGAGGGCGTTCGAGAAGGTCAGAAAAGCCGTTCTCAACGCCGCCGGCGACAAAGCTCCTGACCTGCTTGCCGCCATGGCGTAAACAGTTTTACCTTCTCCAATGATCTGAAAGCCCGGAGCCATATGGTTCCGGGCTTTTTCTTATGCGGCGATCGACGATGACGAGATGGGGGTGGCGTGGTTTTGTGGAAGTTGTTTGATGGGCGGTTTGTATCACCAAAGCTGAAGGCCGGTACTCCTTCAAACCTCCTGCTTCTTGACGTTTTCCCACGCATTTTCCAATTCATCGAGAGACATGCCTGCCGGGTCTTTGCCCTGGGTCGCCACATCGATCTCAAGAGCGCGAAAGCGGCGCTCGAACTTCGCGTTGCCGTGCCTGAGGGCGGTTTCGGGATCAATGTTCAGTTGGCGGGCGATATTGACGCAGGTGAACAGCAGATCGCCCACTTCGTCCTTGATCCGTTCCGGGTCGTGATTTGCATCCCGGTCTGCCGCGTTGAGTTCGGCCTCCAGCTCCGCAATCTCTTCGCGGAATTTATCCAGCACCAGCCGCGCGTCGGCCCAGTCAAAGCCGACCCGGGCGGCGCGTTTTTGCAGCTTTAAGGCACGGGTGAGGGCGGGCAGGGCGACGGTGACGCCATCCAGCACGCTGTGTGGCACATCATCGATGCCATTGTTTTCGCTTTTTTCTGCCTTCGCGGCGCGTTCCCGGGCTTTCTGGTCCTCCCACGCAATAGTTTGTGCATCGGCCGTGGCGATGGTGAGGTCACCGAACACATGGGGGTGGCGCCGAATCATCTTGTCTGAAATGGCACTGACGACATCTTCGACGTTGAACAAATCGAGTTCTTCGGCCATGCGGCTGTGAAAGACGACCTGTAGCAGCAGGTCACCCAGTTCATCGCGTAACTCATCCATATCGCCGTGCTCGATAGCGTCTGCTACTTCGTAAGCTTCTTCGATGGTGTGCGGTGCGATGGTGGCGAAGGTCTGTTCGACGTCCCATGGGCAACCGCCATCGGGGTTACGTAGTTTGGCCATGATTTCAATCAGTCGGCTAAAGCTGGATGACATGGTTTTCCCGTTCGTGGCAAAGAGGGGTATTTTTCAGAATATCAAAAACGCGCATAATTTATATTATGGAAAATTATATATATTATTTATATTATAATTACTTACGTACTTTATTTATTGTTTTTCATTAGATTTATTGATTGCCTGTTGATGGGTGCTCAGGCCTCAATGATCATCCCGTCATATGCCGCCTCTACCCTATCGGGCAATTCTTTCTGAAGTGTTTCATAGTCTATGCCAAGGCCCAAATGGGAAATAATGGCGCGTTCGGGTTGGAGCCGCTCGATCCATTTGAGGGCGCCGTCCACATGGATATGGGTTGGATGGTTGGGATGCGTGACCGGCGCGCCGATGATCCAGGTTTTTACCCCGTCCAGAACCTCGAAGGCGCTTTCCGGCAGTTCCTTGACATCCGTGCTGTAGGCAATAGGACCAAACCGAAAACCAAGAGTTTTTGTCCGCCCATGATCCTGGTCCATCACCTGAACGGAAATGGAGCCGATTTCGACTGTCATGCCGGGCGCAATTACATGAGGCGTCAGAACCGGCTTGTAATAAAACGGTGTAGAATCATCGGGCATGTTTTCAAGTGGCTCGAGGACATATCCGAACCGCGTTGCAATATCCAGGTGCGTGGTCGTATTGGCATAGAGATCAAGGGGCGCGCCCATGGCGCGATTGACGCCCCTGATATCATCAATGCCATGCAGATGATCAGCATGACTGTGTGTCATCAAGATACCATTCAACCGGTCAATATCATGACGAATCAGTTGTTCCCTGAGATCAGGCGACATATCCACGAGCAACCGCGTGTCATCATTTTCAACAACGATGGAAGGTCGGGTGCGGCGGTTTCTTGGGTTGTCTGGATCGCACGAACCCCAGCCCAGCCCAACGCCGGGCACACCCGTTGATCCGCCGGAACCGAGGATGATTGCGCGGTGTCCCATTTGTCGGGATCAATCCGAAGGGCCTGTCTGCGCCTTGGCAAACAAACGGTGGAAGTTTTCAGTGGTCTGCGCTGCAAAAGCCGAGATATCCAACCCCAGGAATTCAGCGATATAGGCAGCTGTATGAGCCGTAAATGCAGGTTCATTCCGTTTCCCGCGGTTGGGAATGGGCGCCAGATAGGGTGCATCTGTTTCCACCAGGATACGATCAATCGGAACGATGGATTCCACGGTGTCACGGATATCTGCCGCGTTCTTGAATGTCACGATGCCCGAAAGCGAGATATAGAAACCCAGATCAAGTACGCGTTCCGCCAGTTCACGGCTGGCCGTAAAGCAATGAATAAGACCCGGAAAAGCACCGTTTGCATATTCTTCTTCCAGAATGCGGATGGTCTCGTCATCCGCGTCCCGGGTATGAATGATAATGGGAAGCCGCGTCTGCCGCGCTGCTGCAATGTGTTCACGAAACAAACGTTCCTGCACGTCCCGCGGGCTCTTGTCATAATAGAAATCGAGTCCGGTCTCCCCTATTCCCACCACTTTCGCATGATCGGCATGTTTGATCAGGATATCTGCGGTGATGTCCGGTTCGCTTTCAGCCGAGTGCGGATGCACGCCGACCGAACAGAAGATGTTGTCATGGGATTCGGCAATGGCGCTGACACGGGGAAAATTTGCGATGCGGGTACAGATGGTGACCATCTTCTCGACACCTGATTCTTTCGCCCGGGTGAGCACATCGCTGAAATCTTCCTCAAATTCGGGAAAATCGAGATGACAGTGACTATCGACCAACATGGTGTTTCACTCTTTTTGATTGCCGCCGGTCCGTTCCCGACGCGTGATGCTGCCTTGTATCATAGCGTACACACTTATCGAAATAGGGATCATCGAGCGCCAGCGTAAGCCCCCTGCTCCATGTATGGTTTCCCGCGCAGGAAACAAGTTCCGTGACAGGCGGCAATACACCATACTGGCGACCTGATTTAGAATGAGGGAGCCGCCGCGAATGTCGACGCCGAATGTATTGGGAGACTTCCTGACGGCAAGCGGGGCGAAACCGCCCCGTAATATTGCGCATATCGGCGCACACCTCGGCGAGGAAGCCGGATATTACGAGGACCTTGGCGCCGAGATGGTCGTGTGGGTGGAAGCTAATCCCGACATGTATGAGCGTCTTCGCAACACCATCAGCACACGGCCCGGCAGCCATACCGAACATGTGTTCGTCAATGCCCTGATCGCTGACGTAGACGGCGAACAACGCGAATTGTATCTCGCTGGGCAGGACGGCGAGGCCTCGTCACTCATGCGGCAAACGGATGAATTGAAGCAACGGATGCCATGGGTCGCCGAGACCGGCAAGGTCGTCCGCGCACCGACATACACGATCGATACTGTCATGCGGGAGGTCGGAATCCCGGTTGGTGCGCTCGACACCTTGATCCTCGACACCCAGGGGGCTGAGCTTATTTGTCTGAAGGGCCTTGATGTTTATTCAGATGGAATTTGTTACCTGTTATCCGAGGGCACAACATCGGCATATTTTGATGGCGGCGTATTATTTGGAGAATTGCGCCAAACCCTGGAAGCCAGAGGGTTCCTTTATGTGCCCATGGGTGTCAACACGGCGAGCAAGGGGCTGCACTACGACTTCATGTTTTTACAAAATCCCGAAGGCGGCGCCAGATTCAACGATGCGCAAACCGACAGCAGTTTACGGGCTGCTGCCAATGAACTGGTGTTGCAACACAACGAGCATGCCTTATTGGATGGAGCGGCACGGGATGAAGCCCGGATCGAGCTTGAGGCAGTGATTACGTCGTTTGCGGAAACCCGGGGTGCCGAAATCGGCGCCAGAAATGCGCGCGAAGTGATCGCCCTTCTACTTGATATTTCGTGGCTGGCCGATTGCAAGGATAGCTGGCGGACATTACTTCGGCATTCGGGATATATCGAGACCGCGAACGCGCCCGGGACTTAGCAAGGGGCGTAGCAGGTATGAATTTTTATGCAGTTTCCTCGTCATCGACGAAACGTGGGAAGATTCCCTCAGGCTTCGGTAGCACCGTTCCGGCTTCCAGCGCGTGCGCGGCATCAAAGGCCTCGAACGTACGGGCGTGTTCAGCGACCGCCAGTTGATCCAGCATCCGCGCGCTGGAGCTGGGCATGAATGGTTGCACGATCAGGGCAAGCATCCGGATGGTTTCGGCCAGGGTAAACAGCACTACATTCATGCGTTCCGGGTCTTCCTTACGCAATTTCCATGGCGCCTGATGATCCA
>JAJFIE010000499.1 GCA_021775275.1 Rhodospirillales bacterium
TGATCGATACGTTATTGAGCCGGAGATGACTTGGTGGTCACGTAAGGGGTTCGACAATTCCATTATTGTGCCGGTGGCGGAGAATTTTAGATATGCCAGCGACATCAATGATGAATGGCTGGATGCTAATCAATTGCGTAATTGGATGAACGATGAGGCATGAGCCGACACTTGAAGGAAATTGTGTGGAGCTACGCCCACTGGAGCCAGCGAACGTATCTGAGCGCTATGTAGCATGGCTGAATGATCCAGATGTTACCGCGGGAACGGAGGCTCGTTATACACACCACACAGTAGAGGATGTCCGCGCCTACGTGGAGCAGACGATTGCCTCCCCTTCCGACAAGATATGGCGGGTCATGGTTCCGGGTGAAGGGCATGTGGGGAATATTCGCTTGTCAACCATCAGTGAAATCCACCACCGTGCTCGTATTGCGTTGCTGATCGGCGAAAAGTCAGTTTGGGGACGAGGAATTGGCAGCGCCGCGATCGACCGATTGGCCCGTCATGCTTTTGAGGACTTGGGCCTGTGCAAGCTAAGCGCCGGTATTTATGCGACAAATCCAGGAAGTCGGCGTGCCTTCGAAAAAGCGACCTTTTCTCTGGAAGCCACGCTCAAGGATGAAGCGTTCGTCGATGATCATTTCGTTGACGTCTGGCTAATGGCCCGGTTTGCCGAAAACCTTCATAGGCATGAGCAAAATTAAGCATTCATTTCTCCCATACGGCCGCCAGAATATTGGTCAAGAGGATATTGCCGCAGTAGCGGATGCGCTGCGTGGCGATTGGTTGACCACCGGACCAATGGTCGAACAATTTGAGGCAGCGCTGGCCGCCCGGACGGATGCTCGTTACGCCGTTGTTTGCAGTAACGGCTCGACAGCTTTGCATCTAGCTGCGTTGGGGGCGGGGCTATCTTCAGGACAGGTTGCAATTGTGCCCGCGGTGACTTTCCAGGCCACCGCCAACGCCGCCCTTCAGGCGGGTGCCGAAGTTGTGTTCGCCGATGTGGATCCGGAGACGGCTCTCATGAGCCCACAACATCTGGTCGATGCAATTACCCGCGCCCAAAAGGACTTCCCAAATTTACGGGTGAGCTGTGTCTTGCCAGTTCACATGGCGGGCAATTATGTCGCCATGGCAGACTTCGGCAAAGTTGCCCGTGAATACAACTTGACCATCATTGAGGACGCCGCGCACGCCATAGGAACGGTATCCACCGACGGCGCAGTCGGGTCCTGCCTGCATTCAGATTTTACCACTTTTTCATTTCATCCGGTCAAGACCATCACCACCTGTGAAGGCGGAGCGATTACGACCAATGATAAGCGGGCCGCCGACCGGCTGCGGCAACTCCGGAATCACGGCATAATCCGAAATCCGGCAGAATTTACTGATCAAGACGCTGGTTTTGAGGATGAACTTCCCAATCCCTGGTACTACGAAGTGAATGAGCCAGGGTTCAACTATCGGCTTCCAGATATTCAGTGCGCACTCGGCCTGAGCCAACTTGGCCGCTTGGACGATTTCATTGCACAAAGAGGCGCCCTTTGGAAACGATATCGCGCTCGATTTGATGGCGCAGAAGGCGTTTCCCTAGCCTCTGATAATGAAAGCGCTCTGATTTCCTGGCATCTTGCCGTTGCCCTGATCGACTTTGACCATTTCGGAACCTCCCGGGGGCACGTGATGCGCGGGCTCTCCAAGGCCGGATTCGGAACTCAGGTCCACTATATTCCCCTTTACCGCCACCCCTTTTACCGCAATCGTTATGGCAATCAGCAGCTGCCTGGCGCCGAAGCATATTATGCCCGAGCATTGTCTCTTCCTCTGCATGCCAACATGGCAATTGAAGACGTCGATCGAGTGGTGGATGAGTTACTGAACATTCTGAATGCTGCGGCATGAATCGATCTGAAAAATCGATCCGGGACGGTGGTCGATGGTTGTTTCGGGTTAGTTCATCCGTAGAGGTGGGGGGCGGCCATATGACTCGCTGTCTGTCGCTCGCCAAGGCGATGACGGATACCGATCCCACTGTAGAGTTGGTCTTTGTCCTTGATTTGGCTGGACATGCTTGGCTCGAACCGGTGCGTAACGCGGGATATGTTTCGCTGATTGAAGGTGAGGAACTATCGTCGAACTGGTCGGGCGTTCTGATGGATGGGTACCAGTTTTCCGACACTGATTTCGCGTACTACAAGACTTTGGCGGGGACAGGCCCGCTGGTGTTCATCGACGAGTCACCGCGCCCTCCCCAGTTGATTGATTTAGTGATCAACATTGGTGGCTTTCCAGATGTTGTTGAGTCGCCAGAAAGAAAATCTGAGCTAAGTGGGCTGAAGTATGCCTTGTTAGGCACCCAGTATCGGGACATGCCCGTGTCGCCAGTGGCAGAATCCGTGCAGTCTATTTTAATCTCGTTTGGCCGGGTGGATAGCATGGATGCAACAAGCGTTGCACTGGCTGCTCTGGCAACCCTGATGAAAGACGACGCGGGTTTTACAACCAAAATTATCATGGGTGGCGGCGCACCGCATCTGAAGGCGGTGAAGCAGGCCATTTCGAATTTTCCAGGGCCGGTTTCACTGGCGATTGACGCGAATGATATGCCCGATCAACTGATGAAAGCCGACCTAATAATTGGTGGAGGTGGCGTCAGCCTACTGGAGCGCATGGCCGCAGGGGTTCCATCGGTGACCGTCGTCCAGGCTGAAAATCAGAATTCAGTTATTGTTGGAGCGGCAGCCCATGGTGGCACGATTAACGCGGGCCCCATTGGAAGCATGAGGATTGAAAGAATGGCCGAATCGGTGGCTGGTTTGATGCATAGCCGATCGTTGCGGGAGGACATGGCCCTCACTGGCCGGTCATTGGTAGACGGATATGGTGCTGAACGGGTTGCCCGGCATTTGAATGGCCTATGCGCTTCTGGTTGACCATCGCCACTATGAGCCACTTGGTGAAAGGGAATTGAATTGATACATCAGCGCACAGCCTTGTTTACTTGTGCAGGTGGTGCGACCTACCCAGCGTTGATTCGACATTTGCGCATCCATTCCCGAATCCCTTTGATTTTGGTGGGCGTGAATGCGGGCCCTGCACCTGAGGCTGAGCCTTATCTGGATCATTTTGAGATCGTGCCATTTGGCTTCGACGAGACATACATCCAGGTCATGGAAGGCGTTGTTCAACGGCTTGACGTTAATTTACTTGTCCCAGGATCAGACGAGGAAGCGTTAGCGCTGGCTCCACATCACGATCATTTCAGGGCCTTAGGGTGTGAGGTGATGACTAGTCCGAAACCCGTACTTGATCTTATCACCGACAAGGTTTCCACTTACCGCACCTTGCAATCAGCAGGGGTGCGGGTGCCGGAATTTGCCGTTGAAAGCTCTGTAGACGAGATTTTAAAGGCAGTCAGGTTTTTTGGGCACCCGGATCGATCAGTCGTATTGAAACCAGTGGCTGGCCGCGGTGGGCGTGGGTTGAATATTCTTACAGGACATGACGCACCGCCTGATTGGCTTGGCACGGGTCAGCGAGAGGCGCGCCATCCGCCCCGCGAGCTTTCATCGGATTTCCTTTTTGATTTAATCGAGGGAGACATCATGATCATGCCCTGTCTTCATGCGCCAGTTTATGATGCCGATGTTCTGGCACATCCCGGTCATGA
>JAJFIE010000500.1 GCA_021775275.1 Rhodospirillales bacterium
GCCATGACCATTATCAGCACGTCGTGGCTGTCCAGTTTCGGCGTATCGACGACCTCTATCTGCATGGCCGTGTCGGGATCGCCATGGCGCTCGCGGCGGATGGCCCAGGCGTACATGTTTTTCGGTACATGGCCCAGGGGGGGAATCTCGCCCAGCTCATACAGGTCCTTCTTTACCTGCCCCGGAAACAAATCAATCACCTCGGCTGCATCACTCATGATTGGATATTCCTCTGTATTGCTTGTATCGCTGAAATTCCATTTGGAAAAAGTGGTATCTTGGTTTTAGACTGGCAAAAATCTTTTCGCAATGCACAAAAATATCAGATTGTTCATAAAAAACTTGCCTAAACGCAATTTTATATCCAATTTCAGTGTATTACAGTAACAAAACTTCTCTCCTAAGCGATCTCAAGAGGCCGGAATGAAGAAAGATTTCGCAGATGCAGGAAAAACGAGTGCACCGCAGCGTACCATTGGACGTGCCAGTGAACGTGACAGGCCGTGGCTGTTTCGCACCTATTCCGGCCATTCATCGGCAGGAGAATCCAATGCGCTCTACCGGCGCAATCTGAGCAAGGGCCAGACCGGTCTTTCCGTCGCTTTCGATCTGCCGACCCAGACCGGTTACGATTCCGACCATCCTCTGGCCCGTGGCGAGGTCGGCAAGGTCGGCGTGCCGATCTCTCACCTGGGCGATATGCAGACCCTGTTCGACGGCATTCCGCTGGACGAGATGAACACCTCCATGACCATCAATGCACCGGCGGCATGGTTGCTGGCGCTTTATATCGCGGCGGCGGAAAAACAGGGCGTTGCCCGTGCATCACTGAGCGGCACGGTACAGAACGACATCATCAAGGAATATCTGAGCCGCGGCACCTACATCTTCCCGCCGGGACCGAGCCTGAAGCTGATCGCCGATACGGTGGCGTTCACCTATACCGAAGTGCCGAAATGGAACCCGGTGAATGTGTGCTCGTACCATTTGCAGGAAGCCGGCGCGACGCCGGTGCAGGAACTGGCGTTTGCCCTGGCCACGGCGACGGCGGTGCTGGATGCGGTGCGGGCATCGGGCCAGGTGCCGGACGCCGATTTTGCAACCGTGGTTGGCCGCATCAGCTTTTTTGTCAATGCGGGGATCCGGTTCGTTACCGAAATTTGCAAGATGCGGGCGTTTACGGAACTGTGGGACGAGATCACGCGGGAGCGTTATGGCGTTGATGATCCCAAGATGCGACGGTTCCGCTACGGCGTGCAGGTCAATTCTCTGGGCCTGACGGAACAGCAGCCGGAAAACAATGTCTATCGAATCCTGCTGGAAATGCTGGCGGTGACGCTGTCCAGGGGCGCCCGGGCGCGGGCTGTGCAACTGCCAGCCTGGAACGAGGCGCTGGGTCTGCCCAGACCATGGGATCAGCAGTGGTCGCTGCGCCTGCAACAGATTGTCGCCTATGAGACTGACCTATTGGAATACGCCGATATCTTTGATGGCTCCAAAGCTATCGAGGAAAAGGTTGCGGCATTGAAGGTCGAGGCGCTGGCGGCGCTGGAGAAGATCGACGCCATGGGCGGGGCCGTGACGGCGGTCGAGCAGAGCTACATGAAACGCCAGTTGGTGGAATCCAACGCCGAACGTCTGGCCGCCATCGAACGCGGCGACCAGGTCGTGGTCGGCGTGAACAAGTATACCGAGACCGAAGAAAGCCCACTCACGACCGGAGATGGCAGCTTCCTCGCCATCGATCCCAAGGTTGAGTCGGAGCAGATTGATCGGTTGCAGGCATGGCGGGATGGCCGTGATCAGGCCGCCGTGGATACGGCGCTGGCGGAACTTCGCGCCGCCGCAACCGAAGACCGCAATGTGATGGAGCCATCCATTGCCTGCGCTCATGCGGGTGTGACCACCGGCGAATGGGGGCAGGCGTTGCGCGATGTCTATGGTGAATACCGTGCGCCCACGGGGATTCACGGTGCGGGCGCCGCGTCGGTCAGCGATATTGAAACTGCGCGAAACCGGGTTGGCGCGGCATCGGACAAGCTGGGGCGGCGTCTCAAGATGCTGGTCGGCAAGCCCGGTCTGGATGGACACTCCAACGGCGCGGAACAGATTGCCGTGCGCGCCCGGGACGCAGGAATCGAAGTCGTCTACGAAGGCATCCGCCTGACGCCTGCGGAAATTGTCGAGGCCGCGTTACAGGAAAACGTCCACGTGATCGGTCTGTCCATCCTGTCCGGCTCGCACTTGCCCCTGGTCGGTGAGGTGCTTGAGCGCATGAAAGCCAAGGGACTGGATGACGTGCCGCTGATTGTCGGCGGCATCATCCCGCCGGAAGACGCCGAGGCGCTTCTGAGAGCCGGAGTGACGCGGGTCTACACGCCGAAGAATTTCGACCTCAACGACATCATGCTCGATATCGCGGGTATTGCGGAAAACGCCGCTGTTGCAGCCTGACTGATTTTCCGGCGCACAGAAAAAGTGGCGGCGGTGTGGCCAGGGAAGGCACACCGCCGTTATTTTTTGATGTTTTCTTGTTTTCGTTGTGGTTTCCGGAGGTCGTCCCCGGAGTCGGGACAGGGCTGGTGAACGGGCTGTGGGGAGATACCGGTTCACGCGGCCCAGGGGATTTGCTTTTTACGTTCATGAACGTTCGCGGCATGGCGGGCATCGCCGTAACGCTGCCACAGGGATTCTTCGGCATCGGCATGGGCGTGGGCGAATTTCGCGCTCTGGTGGACGCCAATGGTCTGATCTGCCGCGCCCCGGTCGTGCACTGTGTAACTGCCGAGAGAGTGGTCAAACTTGACATGAAACCGCACGGGAACCTCCTGTTTATCGGGTTGTTGTGTCTGACAGAAAGCACTCTAGGCGGCATCAGTGTCATCATTGTGACTCCCGTATGACGTTTTCGTGTCGCTGCCTGTCAATGTGCGCCGTATGATGGATCATGCGGCTGCGGAGCCATCATGACGACAGGTTGGAATGGGCAGGGATGAACGATGATGTGATCGCCGGTCTGGGCGCGTCGGCCCGCGCCATTGGCCGAGCGGATTTTTACAGCGCGTTGCTTCGCGTCCTGAGCCATGGCGTTCCGTGGGAATCACGGGCCGTGGTCCGTTATTCCCTGTATGCGCCGCCGGAATACTTGAGCGAGGAAGGGCTGGACCCGGAACTGCTGGCCGTCTACTTGCGCGGTTATTACCGGGTCGATCCCTATTACAGACTGTTTCGTCAGAATCCGCGTTCCGGCGTGATCAGCCTGACCCGGCATTTGAAGGGCAGGGATGAGAGCCCCTATGTCATGATTTATGCGTCTCTCGCCAACTGGTCCGACGAACTGGCAGTGATGCTGCCGGGGCACGGCGGTACAGCCATCGGCTTGTTCTGGGAAACCAGCAGGCAACCGTTCGGTGATGAGGAGATTGCGGCGCTTGAGAAAATGTATCCATTGGTGGCAGGTCTGCATGAAGCGCATGTGGACCGTCTGATGGATCATGTGGGTTCAAATCCGCAGAGTGACGGTATCGATCAGGCCCATGCCGTTATTGATCAGGGAGGACAGCGTGTCATCGCCAGTGAAAGTTGGCCCGGGGAGGACGCCAAACTGGAAAAGGATATCGGAACCATGATCACCCGGGGCGGGGGTGATTATCAATGCAGGAATGGCGGTCTGCTACATGGAGAAAAGCTGGCGGCTGATTTTGCTCTCGCGCCGGGTGGATGGCTGGTGATCTATGAAGCGGGTGGCCCTGCGCCAGAACCAGTATCCCTTGATCAGGCCGTGAACGGTTTCAGGAACGGTGACCTGACCCCCAGAGAACGAGAGATCGTCGGCCTGATCGTTTCGGGGCTGTCCAACGCCCAGATCGCCAGTGAGATGAAAATTGAGGTGGGTTCCGTGAAAAACCACCGCGGCAGGCTATACAAAAAGCTGGGTGTTTCCGGCGAACGTGATCTGTTCAAGATGTTCCTGGATTATCTCGTCAGCTTTGATGCCGCGTAAAAATAAACACAATTCCAATTTGGCATGATTTTTCTGATTTGTTGCTGGTGGTGACCGGGGGCACCATTGATGCGAACATTCCGGTTCGGTTAGTCTGGCATTATCAAACGAACAAATTTCGGCTATGCTGCCGGGGAATTTAAGGGAAACACGACCATGACGGTTATCAACCTGACACACGATGCGCTGGAAAATTTTGACGACAATCCTGCGTACTCGCATACCCTGCCGGGATATTATTACTATGATCCGGATATCTATGCGCGGGAGCTGCCGGCGATCTTCTACCGGTCCTGGCTGTACGCCGGGCATGTGTGCATGCTGGCCGAGCCCGGTGACTACATGGTCCGTGACATTGGCGACCAGAGCATCATCATCCTGCGTGACCGGGATGGTGAGCTGCGCGGTTACCATAACGTCTGTCAGCACCGGGCGCATCGTCTGCTGGAAGGCGAAGGCCGGATCAGGACGTTGATTTCATGTCCCTATCATGCCTGGGCCTATGATTTTTCGGGGGACCTGAAACGTATCCCCGGCGAGGAACTGACCGGCGGATATGACAAGGGCAAAATGTGTCTGAAGTCCGTTCAGGTGGAACAGTTTCTGGGCTTCGTGTTCTTCAATCTGGATGCTTCTGCGGAATCATTATCGTCACAGACCGGCGACATGGAGCAGGAATTCCGCTCGTTTTGTCCCAACCCGGAGGATTTGAAGCGCGGCTATACCAAGACCTATGCCGTCAAAGCCAACTGGAAGAATGTGATCGAGAATTATTCCGAGTGTTATCACTGCCCGGTCTCGCACCCGACTCTGGCCCAGAATGCGCTGGATATGACCGATTACCGCATTCAGGTGAACAAGGCCTATCACCATCACAATTCCGGCAATCGTGGTGATATGCAGGGCTATGGTTTCGATGAGGGCGCTGCTCCCCGTGCCGCAGAATTCGGTGGCTGGTATGTTTTCCCCGGCGTGTCCTTTGAATTCTATCCCGGCGGCAAACTGACCGTATTCCACAACGTCCCGGCGGGACCCGAAGAAACCACGCAAAATATAGAATGGTATTTCGAAGGGGATGCGCCCACCGAAGAAGAACAGGCGGTGATTGATTTTGTCGATGTGGTCCGGCGTGAGGATTTTCCGCTGGTCGAAAGCGTGCAGAAAGGACTGCATTCTCATGGCTACAAGCAAGGTCGTTTCGTCGTCGATGAAGATCGAACATATATCAGCGAACATGCCGTGCACGATCTGCAAATGAAGGTTCTCAGGGCCTTGGGCGAGATCGATTGATGGGTTGTCTGGACGGGCGGGTCGCCGTCATTACCGGCGGCAGCCGCGGATTGGGACGTGCAACGGTTGAGCGTTTCGCCCGGGAAGGCGCGCATGTGATCACCGGCAGTACCCGGCAGCCGGATCAGGCATTCGGCGATGGTATTCAATGGCAGCACCTGGACATGCAGGATCAGGCAAGCATTGCTGCGCTGATCCAGCGGGCCGGGGACGACCATGGTCGGCTCGACATTCTGGTCAACAATGCCGGGATCGAGGTTGAGGAAACTGCGGAACAATCATCTGACGACGACTGGCAGCGGATATCCGATATCAATATGCGGGGTGTATTCGAGGCGACCCGCGCGGCAATCGCACTGATGCGCAAAGGTGGCGGCGGATCAATTGTCAATCTGGGGTCTATCAGCGCCTTTGTCTCCGATCCCAATCTGGCGCTCTATAACGCATCCAAGGCCTGGGTGATCGGATTCACCCGGTCGGTAGCCGTTGACCACGGTAAGGACGGTATCCGTTGCAATGCGGTGTGTCCGGGCTGGATCATGACCGACATGCTGATGCAGACTTTCGGACAGGCGGCAGATGTGGATGCGGCAATTAAGGACGCCATCGCCAAACACCCCCTCGGGCGACTGGGAGAGCCGCGCGACATCGCCAATGCTATCGTGTGGCTGGCGTCCGATGAGGCATCGTTTGTTTCGGGAACGACGTTGACGGTGGATGGCGCCCTGACCGCCGGTGCGCCTGTGGACCCGGGAAGTTCCGCCTAGGCGACAGCTTTCTCCTTGCCAGGCAGGAACACGGCGATGGGTTTTTCCTTGGCGCTTCGCGCTGCATCCGGATTGTTAATTTCCGGTTTCATGGCTTCCGTTAAATAGCGGACGATGCCGTCATGGTATTCCGGTTTGACCAGCGACCACGAGACATAGACGCCGACACGGTCGTAGTAATGCTCAATCTCAGGATCATCGATTTTTTCATCCAGCGTCTGCGCCAGATCCTGGGTCGAGCCCACATACAGCCACTTGGACCCGGCGCCGCCATGCCAGATGACATAGACGCCCGCAATGCCTTGCAGATTCTCGGCGGTGGTGTCGAGAAACATCAGGTTATGGAACCGGTCTTTCGGGTTGCGCGCCCATTTAATATCTACGGGCGGGCCAACCGCACGATCATCCGAGTCTTTGCCCAAGCCAAACAGATTTAACATATCGCCAGGTTCTCCAAGCGGGGTGTCTGTTCCTCAATGCATACTGTACACGGTTTTTACGCCGTGTTCACGCCCACCTCACGAAAACATAGGGCCGGGAGGGTTAAAAATCGGTGAATTCGTTTTACGCAGCGCGGCGCAGGTGCCGTCCTGAATGGACGCCCGTCGGCGCGCAATCCCGCCATATCCATTGCCCATTGCTCATTACACGTGAGATACCATCGGCGGGCTGAACGGGATCCTCAAAGGTTGCCCGGTCGCATACGGTATCGGGATCAAAGATCACCAGATCGGCGAACGCGCCGGAGCGCACGGCGCCCCTGTCCGTTAGTCCAAATATGCGGGCCGGAACGCCGGTCATGCGGTGGATGGCCTGCGTGAGACTTAACACCTTTTCATCGCGCACGTAGCGACCCAGGACGCGCGGGAAGGTCCCCCACAGGCGCGGGTGCGGTCGCTCGTCATGGGGCAGTCCGTCGGAACCGATCATGGTTTCGGGATAAGCCATGACGCGCTTCAGATCGTCCTCATCCATCTGGAAATAAATCGCCCCGGCAGGGTTCAGCCGGTCACAGGCTTCCTCGGGGCTTACACCCCACTCGGCGGCGATATCGGACACATCGCGTCCGGCCATGTGGGGATGCGGGGTGCTCCACGTCACCATAACGCGCTCCGCCCGCGCCAGAAAATCCTTCAGCAGCACCGTTGAACTGGCGATATAGGGATAGACGTCCAGGCCCAGCGGCATGTGTTGTCGCGCCTCGCTGATGCGTGACAGGGTTTCCCGGGTCCGGCCATAGTTCTGCTGGCCGCAGACCTTGTGGTGGGAAATCACCGAGGGAATTTGGGCCTGGCAACCAATGGTCACGGTTTCGTCGATGGCTTCGAGGACCGCGTCTTCTTCGTCGCGCATGTGGGATGTGTGCAATCCGCCATGGCTCGCCGCGATTTTTGCCAGTTCGATGACTTCCTGGGTGGGTGCGGCGCTTGCTGTCGGATAAGCCAACCCGGTAGACAGCCCGGCAAACCCGGCGCTGAACGCATCATCCAGAATCCGGGCCATGCGGTCAATTTCGGCGGTGGTCGCTGCCCGTGACAGATCATCCATAACACAAGCGCGTAAGGAGGAATGTCCGCACAACAGCACCGCATTGGTCGCCGCAGGTTTCTCATGGAGAACTGCGGTATAATCCTCCGGGCGGGTAAAGCGGTACCATTCCCGCCCACCCAGCAGGTTCATGGGCGGCGGCGGATCGTTCTTGCCTGTATAGGGTGCCAGAGAGACACCGCAATTTCCGGTCACCACCGTGGTCACGCCCTGACTGACTTTTGGGGTCATGGCGGGCGTTTCCAGCAGCATCCGGTCATCGTGGGTGTGAACATCAATGAACCCCGGCGCGATGATCTGGCCTGCGGCATCAAGTGTTTCTTCGGCATCAGTTCCGGCCAGATCGCCTATGGCGACGATACGATCGCCACAAATGCCCACATCGGCGCGTATCGCATCCGTCCCGGAACCATCAACCACAACGCCGCCGAGAATCAGAACATCAAGCCGCGTGACGGATGCCGGATCGCTCATGTATTTTCGCCTAAAATCTGTTCGACCAGAGTGACCCAGTAACTTGCCCCGATGGGCAGGACATCGTCGTTGAAGTCATATTCGGGATGGTGCAGGGGGTGGATACAATCCGCGTCCCCCTGGCCGATGAGAATGTATGCACCGGGTTTGTGCTCCAGCATATAGGCGAAATCTTCACCACCCATGATGGGGCTTGCGTTCGCATCGACATTCTCCGCCCCGACAACAGCGGCGGCGGCACGGACGGTCAATGCTGTTGCAGCCGGCTCATTCACCAAAACGGGATAACCATCATGGTAATCCACCGTGATCGTTGCGCCATGGGCCCGGGCAAGTCCAGAGCAGATTTCGGTGGTGCGATTTTTGAGCAGCTGCCGGGTTTCATTGTCCAGTGAGCGGATCGAGGCCGTCAGGCGGGCGGTTCCCGGGATGACATTATCCGCCGATCCCGCATGGAACTGGGTAATGCTGACCACGGCTGGCGCGACGGGATTGACGCTGCGGCTGACGATGGTCTGCATGGCCGAGTGAACCTGAACGCCAATGGCAATGGGGTCAATGGTCAGGTGTGGCCATGCGGCGTGACCGCCATCACCATTAATGATGATGGTTACCGTGTCCGATGCCGCCATCAGGCCACCGGGGCGAATGGCGAACTTGCCTTTGGGCACGCCGGTGTAATTGTGCATACCGAAAACCTGATCGCAGGGGAACTGATCGAACAGGCCTTCTTCCATCATGATCCGTGCACCGCCGAAATTTTCCTCTGCGGGCTGGAAGATAAAATTCACCGTGCCGCTGAAGTTTCCGGTTTCCGCCAGATAGCGCGCCGCGCCGAGCAACATGGTGGTGTGGCCGTCATGTCCGCAGGCGTGCATGCGCCCGTCATGAATGGAGCGATAGGGAAGGCCGGTTTCCTCATTCATGGGCAGACAGTCCAGATCGGCGCGCAGGCCAATTGTGCGACCTGTATCAGCACTGTTGCCTTTCAACACGCCGACGACACCGGTTTTGGCAAGGCCCGTATGGGTATCGATCCCCCACTCCCGCAGCATTTCCGCAACCATGGCGCTGGTGCGGTGTTCTTCCAGGCCCAGTTCCGGATGTTTGTGAATGTCACGCCGCCACGACTGCATGTCGCTGTGGAACTCTGAGATTCGGGAAATAACAGTCATTGTTTTCCTATTACCTAAAAGAAACGGGTTACTTGAATGAAATGGGGCTTGTTGCCGCCTTCAGCCATGCGGCGGTTTCTGAATTCATTCCGGGCAACAGATTGGCACGAACCCAGGCATGATATCCGTTGAGCCATGCGACTTCCTGGCTTTCCATTAATTCCGTCACCACCAACCGGCGATCAATGGGGGCCTGTGTCAGGGTCTCGAAGCCTAACGTAGGGTTATCGCCAGCGCCCTGGGTGTCTGCCACGACCACAGCAACCAGATTTTCAATGCGGATTCCATAGGCGCCGGTCTTGTAATATCCAGGCTCATTGGAAATGATCATGCCGGGGGCCAGGGGAATGGAATTAGCGGTTTTTGAAATCCGGTGCGGACCTTCATGGACGTTCAGGTAGCTGCCCACGCCGTGACCGGTGCCATGATCATAATCCAGACCAGCATCCCATAACGGGCGCCGGGCGAAGGGGTCGAGTTGCGATCCCGTGGTGCCGACGGGAAACCGCGCCGTGGCGATGGCGATGTGACCGCGCAGCACCCGGGTGAAGTTTTCGCGCATCTCATCGCTTGGTGTTCCGATGGCGATGGTACGGGTTACATCGGTCGTGCCATCAGGGTACTGTCCGCCCGAATCCAGCAAGAACAGCGATCCTGGCTCCAGTGGACGATTGCTTTCCGGCGTTACCCGGTAATGGACAATCGCACCGTTCGGCCCCGCACCGGCAATGGTCGTAAAGCTGAGGCCTTTCAGTTTCGGGCTCTGTCGCCGACAGGACTCCAGATAGTCAGCGGCCTCCATTTCCGTCAGATTACCGCCTTCGGCAGCCTGATCCAGCCACGCCAGAAATTTGACCAGGGCGTTGCCGTCCCGTTTATGGGCGTTGCGCATGCCGTCCAGTTCGGTGTCATTCTTGATGGCCTTGGGTAGCAAACAGGGGTCTTGTCCCGTGGCTATGGAAGCGCCAGCGGTACGGAGTCTCTCGGCGACCCATTCCGGGTCTGCGTCGCCGCTCAGACGGACGAGCGCCTTATGCCTGCCCAGTGCATCAAGAATATCACCAAGATCTTCGGGATCATGACGCGATACGTCCGGCCCCAGATGTTGCGCCAGTTCAGCGGTAGGTTTTTCAGGGTCGACAAACCAGTCAACACTGCCGTCCGAGTGCAATACGGCAAATGACAGGGGTTGCGGCGCATAGGGCAGATCCTCGCCGCGAACATTCAACAGCCAGGCTATGGAGTCCGGTGCGGACAGCACCACGGCATCCTGTCCTGCATCCGTCAGGATAGTTGCAATGTCATGGCGTTTATCCAGGGATGATTTGCCCGCGTATTCCAGATCATGGGGGACAATCCGGCCCTGTGGCGGGCCTGGCCGGTCGGCCCAGACAGCATCTACCGGATTGGATGTCGTGGCGGCGAGGGACCCTCCCGCCTGCTCGGCGGCCAGTTGGTAGCGGCGAACCTGATTGGGGGTTGTTAGCCATGGATCAAAACCGATGATTTTTCCTTCGCCAAGGTTGTCCCTGATCCAGTCTGTTGCGGGCTCCGAAATCAGGTGACGGTATGCAAACAGATTTTCCGGAACTTCGTCACGAACTTGCAGCGTATAGCGGCCGTCTATGAAAATAGCCGCCTGATCAGCGAGGATAACAGCCAGCCCGGCAGAGCCCGTGAATCCGGTCAGCCATGACAGGCGATCGGCGGATGGCGGAACATATTCACCCTGATGCTCATCTGCGCGGGGTACGATGAAACCATCCAGCCCCCGGCTCTTAAGTTCTTTGCGTAACGCCTTCAGACGGTGCGCAATTTGTGAAAATGATGGCGCGTCGGGTTCGCTATTCTCCGTTGACGACATGGGGCTCCGTGATCTTTTGTTTACGTGGAGTCAAAAGCTATGGGTGAAGCGCCGGTGGTGCAATCTCTTTCCGTAACCGGTCCGCCGGATCAAGCCATAGCGTGGCATGCGGAAAACGCAATGCTGCGGTGCAACATCAGCACTGTTCGTTGGAATCCAACAAGCTTAAATTTATTACCAAGCAGGCGGGCGTCCGATGAAAGAAGAAGTCGGCGGTTGCCTTCAATTGACTTCTTCCTGGTATAGGAGCGTAGAAAATGCTGGATATTAATTCGAATACCCGCGGAAACAGCCCCGGCGTGACGTTGTTCACCGACGAGATGATTGAGCGCAAGATTGGCCCAAAAACCTTTGTTGCTGATTCAGCCCCTGAGTTTGGTACGGCGATCAGTCGTCTGTTTTATGCCGTCATTGACAGTTTCAGTCTATGGAACCGCCGCCGGTCCATTGAAACCGAACTATATGCGTTGAGTCGGCACATGCTTGAAGATATTGGTGTTGCTTTCGGCGATATCCCTGTTGTCGCCAACCAATGGGCGAACGCCGAAGTCAAACGGCATCGTGCCGAGCGCCTCGCCATCAGGACGGCGAAAGCAACCAAGGTCGCCCCGTTCACGCCAACGACGGCAGCGCCTGATGTAGCGGCGACGGCGGCGAACGACCATACTCACAGCGTTGCTGCATAGAGCACACTGTTTTAAGACCGGGTCCCCTCTCCCATTTTCCGGTTTTAGTTAAAAAACGGCGATCCGAATCTGGATCGCCGTTTTTTCGTGTGTGTGTGGGGTGATGAATTCATTCCGCCGGGATATATCCCAGTGACCGCATGCATCTGGAAAAAAAGACCCGCGAGCGTTTTTTGATATCCGCTGCGGCGAACATACTGTCGACGCTCTGTTCGTCATCGAAGGTATTATCGGACGAGTACGTCATATCTTCTTCCGCCTCGCGTTCGGCCTTACGCCGGGCTTCCCACTTGCACTGGGCCGCATCCACGCTCCATTCATCCGCAGGAATTTTATCATGGGTCCATTTCTCTTCCGTTGCCACGCACCCCGACAACAAAATAAAACCCAATAAGGCGCCCAGTAAGGCGGTGGCCAGGGGATGGGTAAAAACGGACGCGAAGGGTCTCCAGCGGGTCATCAAGGGTGTCCCCGAAAGCTTATGGTTCATGCGATGGCAAATACCATAACATCCATGGGGCCAGAGCCCAACCATCTCGCATGCCGGATATCGAAGATCACAATCATACAAAACAAAAGAGGCCCATTTAGTAACCGGTAAGGCGATGTTCCAAAACTCGATTTGATCTAGGCTAGTCAATGATCACATAATGAATACAATTATATTAATCGAGTCAGTTAGCGGCACCCGGTTAAGAAGAGGAGCAGCATTGATGGGCAAGGGAATTCCAGATCCTTACTGGCCCCGCAATCCTATGATGCGTCACAGGGTACAATGACCGCGCGGTATTATCAGGGAAATTTCTACAAGAATGCTGCGCATTTGGCTGAAATCGCCTACTGGCGCTGGTCATTTGCCGAGGAGCGGCTGACCCACTGGTCGGAAGAGTATGAAAAACTCGGTGGTTTTTCTGACGGAGTGCCGGATAACTACGAAAATATGCTGAAACCAGTTCACAAGGACGACCGTGAGCGGGTGCTACAGGTTTATTGTGAGTCGGATGTGGGGCCGAGTGGATTTAATATCGAGTACCGGGTTATTGATTTCGATGGCCGATTGCGTTGGCTGAATGAACGCGCCGAGGTTGAGTTCGACGAAGACGGTGTAGCTGTGGCCCATTTCGGTATCGTCCAGGATATAACCGAACGCAAACAGACTGATCAGGCATTGAAGAAAAGTGAGGCGGCGTTCCGCCATGCAGAACAGATCGCCCATATTCATAACTGGACGTGCGATGCTGTGCAGGGGAACTGGATCACATCATCAGATAACACAGAGCAGGTGCTTGGTTTGCCACTGAGAGAGCTTCTGGGAGGACACACCAGGTATTCTTCGTTCATTCATGCGGATGATCGTGGCTCTGTTATTGCCGCGTACGAGAAAGCAAGGCAGGCTTCGGAACCTTACGTTGTTGAGTACCGGTTTTGCCGACCTGATGGCGCGATAGCATATCTTCGCGAGTCAGCGGAGCCGGTGTTCGACGATCAAGGTACGTTTATCCATTTCCATGGGACGACGCAGGATATCTCTGAGCAGAAGAGGCAGGAAGATGAGGTGCTCCACACAGCAACATTGCTCGGACAGGCATCAGAAATATCGGGAATTGGCTTCTGGTTGTTCGATGCGATTGCCAAATCATTCATATATTGTTCGAAAGAATTTTTTCATATCTTTGGCGTTACCCATGAGGATGCCGATGTGGTGTCACCGACCGAAAACAATGTGGCGTTTATACACCCCGATGACCGGGAGCAGGTCTTCGACGCCTATGTAGAAAGCGGCAACAACAGCATACCGTTTGATATTGAGTACCGGTATACAAGACCGGATGGTGAAGAGCGTTGGATAAGGGAAATTGGTGCGGGTTTCTCAAAGCCCGGCGAGCAATCCAGCTTCACGGCAGGCACGGTGCGTGACGTCACTGAGGAAAAACACGCCGAACAGGCGCTTTTACATGCCAAACGCGATGCCGAGAGGGCCAGCCAGGCCAAGAGCGAGTTTCTGGCTACCATGAGTCACGAACTTCGTACGCCACTTAATGCCATCATTGGTTTTTCCAGCATGATCGGGCAAGAAATCTACGGCCCCATGGAAAATGACAAATATAAGGATTATGCATCCGATATTGAGCAATCGGGCATGCACTTGCTTGGACTCATCAACGACATCCTCGACGTATCTGTCATCGAGGCGGGCAAATTCGAACTCCATGAAGATCGAGTTGATGTAAGCTGGGCCATTGAAACAATTTGCAGGATGATGGAACATCGCGTGCAGAAAGGTCATGTGCGTCTGGTTTACGAACCCTCTGATCCTCTGCCCAGACTCTATGCCGATGAGCGCCGGATCAAGCAAGTGCTGATCAATCTGGTTTCCAATGCCGTCAAGTTCACACCGGCAGGCGGTCTGGTGTCCATTGCCGTCCGGAAAGATGAGGATGGCTCGTTGAGCCTTATTGTCAGCGATACCGGTATCGGCATGAAAGAGGCTGACATCATTACCGCCATGGAGCCGTTTGAACGCTCAAACGTGAACGCACAGCTAACGTCCGAAGGCACCGGTCTTGGCCTGCCATTAACAAAAGGCTTGGTGGAAGCACACGATGGCACGCTGGACATTTGCAGTGTGCCCGGCGAAGGGACCCATGTGACCGTCCGGTTTCCTGCCGAGCGTGTCGTCTGAGTTTCAGCAGCCTGCTAGTCAGAAGATATCGGCATACTGATCCCGGATGGCGGTAACCTGATCCATATTAGCGAGCAGAATATCGACCAGTTTTGGTTCGAAATGATGGCCGCGTTCTTCGCGCATCAGGTCAATGATCTTGTCCAGAGGCCATGCTTTCTTGTAGCAGCGCTCGCTGCCTAGCGCGTCGAACACATCGGCGATGGCGACGATGCGACCATAGATATGGATATCGTTTTCCTTGCACCCGTTTGGATAACCCGCACCGTTCCATTTCTCGTGGTGATCGCGGGCAATAATGGCCCCGGCGCGGAGTATCTTGCGTTCCGAATTTATCAGCATGTCGTGACCCAGGATGGCATGGGTTTTCATGATCTCGAACTCTTCCTCGGTATGCCGCCCTGGCTTGTTGAGAATGGCGTCCGGAATACCGATTTTGCCGAGGTCGTGCATGGGAGAGGCCAGTTTGAGAATATTGACGTCCGGCTCTTCGAGGCCGTAGCCCAGCCCCAGCAGTTTGCTAATTTCAGCCACCCGCTTGACATGATTGCCGGTCTCCTTGGACCGGGTCTCGACGGCCTCGCCCAGCATGTAGACGATTTCCCGCTGGGTGTTTTCAATATCCTGGTGCAACTCGATGTTCTGGTAGGCGATTCCGACGTTGCGGGTGAAAAGCTCCAACAGCGAGCGGTCAAGGTCACCCACCTGATGTGTGAGACCGCTAAGATAAACCAGGTTTTCGGTTCCGCCTTCACTCTTGAAAAACCCCAGAAAGCGGTCATCAAGATAGATGTTCTGGCGCTTCGTCGCCACGGCGTTCAGGTCCTGAAGAACCTCGTGTGGAAGGGCGTCATGGACGTTGGCCCCAACCATGTCTTCAAAATCACCGGTAGCAGCCATGACCTCAAACTTATCTTTGGCATGGCACGCGGCGAGGCCATCAGTCTTGCAGTAAACGGCGTCACGATCCAGATGCATGAGTGCCGTCATCTGGTCGAGTACACCCCTGGTGAAATGGTTCATATTCTTCAACTCAAAGATATTGGCCGATGCGGAAATGACCTCTTCCAGTCCGCGCTTGTTATTCTCCAGCGCGATGATATCGCGGTATGAACGCAGCGATGAATACATCAAAGTGAACAACTTCTGTGAGGTTAGCTCCGTCTTCTCCTTGTAATCGTTGATGTCGTAGGTGGTGATCACATCACGCTCCGGCGCCTGGCCGGGCTGACCGGTCCTGAGCACGATGCGGACAGTTTTATTATTGGCGTCTTCGCGAATGAAACGGGCGACGTCGAGTCCGGCGTGATCATCTTCCATGACGACATCCAGCAGGACCACTGCTGTGTCCGGGTTTTCGCTAATCATTTTCTTGGCGTCGGCTCCGGAATAGGCGTGAGAGAACTCGATCCCCTTATCGGCAAAACGAAAATCCATCAAAGCGAGCTTGGTGACGTTGTGGACCGATTCCTCATCATCGACGATCAGAATTTTCCATGCGCCGAGCATTTCCGATCCGTGGATAACGCCGTTGTCGTCGTTATCGTCCGCAAATATCATGCCGTCGTCCGCTGTATTTACGTCACTCATGCCGCTTCTCCTTTCGCATACTTATCGGGAATCGTGATGGCGAACTCGATTCCCTCGCCGGGGATGCTCTTGCACGTAACACCGCCACCCAGTTTCTGGGTGATCAAATTGTAGAGGATGTGCATCCCGAGGCCACTGCCGCCGGACCCGCGTCTGGTGGTGAAAAACGGATCGAAAATCTTTTCCAGGATGTCCGGTGGCACACCCTTACCGTCGTCCGCGTACAGAAGTTCGATGCCACGGTTGCTGCGTTCAAAGGATATCAGGATGTTCCCTGCATCGCCCTGATCGAACGCGTGGGTCAGTGAATTCATGACCAGATTGGTAACGATCTGGGACAGCGCTCCGGGGTAGCTTTCCAGCTCGATTACCGGGTCGCCCTCGATGGTTACCGTGTGGGCGGTTTTTTTCAGGTGCGGGCGCAGGCTCAACAATACTTCATCAAGATATTCGCGGAGGCCGAACCGGCGCATCTCTTCGCTCGACTGGTCAACGGCAACCTGTTTAAAACTGCGGATCAAATCGGAAGCGCGATCCAGGTTAGCTGCAATGATCTCGGTGGATTGCGCGGTGACGTTGAGAAATTCTTCGAAATCACGTTTCTTCATACCACCAGAACGGAAAAGTTTTGCGAGGGCGTCGGCCCGTTCCTTCAGATGACTGGCGGCTGTCACACCGACACCGACAGGGGTGTTAATCTCATGGGAGATACCGGCGACCAGACCACCCAGCGACGCCATTTTCTCTGTCTGGATCAATTCGGCCTGTGTGTTTTGCAACAATTCCAGGGTTGACTGAAGTTCGTATTCGGCCTGCTTGCGCTCGGTAATATCACGGACTATTCCGACGAAATTGGTGTGGTCGTCATGTTCAAATTGACTCACGGAAAGGTCCATGAGGAAGGTTGAGCCATCCTTGCGGCGGGCAACAACCTCCCGGCCAATACCAATGATTTTGGCGTTGCCGGTACGGCGATAGTTATCAAGGTATTCGTCGTGATGCTGGGCCACATTTTTCGGCATTAGCGACTTTATATTCGTACCAACAGCCTCGATAACTGAATAACCGAACATTTCTTCAGCGGCGCGGTTATAGGTGAGGATGATCCCCTGCGCGTCGATCGTGATGATCCCATCGACAGCCGAATTGATGAGCTGGCGGGTTTTGGCTTCGGTTTCGCGCAGTTTTTCCTGTGCTGCCTCGCGTTCGGATATCTCTATCTGTAATTCTCGGGTGCGTTCTTCGACACGGCTTTCCAGATTGGCATTGAGATTCCGAACTTCCTGTTCGGCCCGATGTCGTTCGGTGATATCCAGAACCGT
>JAJFIE010000006.1 GCA_021775275.1 Rhodospirillales bacterium
CGAGGGCATACGAGGGGATTGCTGATCGCCTGCTGTTTGATGCCAAACCACCAAAGGGTGCAACCCGGCCCGGCGGCAATGCACAGGCTTTCGACTGGCAGGTGATGGCGGGCGAAACCTGGGCCTGTCCGTGGCTGCTCGCAGGCGGACTGACGCCGGAAAATGTGGCCGAGGCTCTTCGCATCAGTGGGGCGCCCGGTGTCGATGTTTCGTCCGGTGTGGAAGATTCTCCTGGCGAGAAAAACCTGGATAAAATCGCGGCGTTTCTACGGGCTGCGAAATCATAGACAGAGGGATGCGCTTCAGGGCGTATTTCCTGCTGTAATCGTTAGCGCTTGTGCGGTATGACCGGGCAACGGATTTTGACACTTATTACCGGAGCAGGAAGGGTCGATGGGAAAGCTGAATACCTATCGTGCAGGCGCAGATGAGGGGGGCCATTTTGGCATCTTCGGTGGACGTTTTGTTGCCGAGACCCTGATGCCGCTGATCCTCGAGGTCGAGCAGGCATACGCCAGATACAAGGACGATCCCGAATTTCTCGATGAGTTGAATTATTACCTGAAACACTATGTGGGTCGCCCTTCACCGCTTTATTTCGCCCAGCGCCTGACCGAACATCTGGGCGGCGCGAAGATCTATATGAAGCGCGACGAGTTGAACCATACCGGCGCGCACAAGATCAATTCCACCATGGGTCAGATTCTGCTGGCCAAACGCATGGGCAAGCCACGCATTATCGCCGAAACCGGCGCCGGACAGCACGGTGTGGCGACGGCGACCGTGTGCGCCCTGTTTGGTCTTCAGTGCGTTGTCTACATGGGCGAGACCGATGTGAAACGGCAATCGCCCAATGTGTTCCGCATGAAGCTGTTGGGCGCCGAGGTGGTGCCGGTGACCAGCGGTACGGGAACCCTGAAAGATGCCATGAACGAGGCATTGCGTGACTGGGTCGCCAATGTGGACAATACCTACTATCTGATCGGCACGGTGGCCGGACCGCATCCCTATCCGACCATGGTGCGTGATTTCCAGTGTGTGATCGGCAACGAAGTGCGCGAACAGTTGCACGAAGCGGAAGGCCGTCTGCCCGACAGCCTCGTCGCCTGCATCGGCGGCGGCTCCAACGCCATGGGCCTGTTCCATCCGTTTCTGGATGATGACAGCGTTAAAATCATCGGCGTCGAGGCTGCGGGACATGGCCTCGAGACCGGCGAGCATTGCGCCTCGCTGACCGGCGGGCGTCCCGGCGTCCTGCATGGCAACCGGACCTATCTGCTGCAAACCGACGATGGCCAGATCAAGGACGGTCATTCCATTTCCGCCGGGCTGGATTATCCCGGCATCGGGCCGGAACATTCCTGGCTGCATGAAACAGGCCGGGTGGACTATGTCTCCGTCACGGACAAGGAAGCCCTTGATGCATTCCAGCTCTGCACCCGTCTGGAAGGCATTATTCCGGCGCTTGAGCCATCCCATGCCGTGGCCCATGTGGAGAAGATCGCCCCCGATCTGCCGACGGATCATTTGCTGGTCATGAACATGTGTGGTCGTGGCGACAAGGATGTGTTCGCCGTTGCCGAACATCTCGGCGTGGAATTGTAGGGGAGGCCCGGATGAGCGTGGAAACACGGATCACGCGGCGCTTCGCCGCACTTAAGGAAGAGGGCCGCAGCGGCCTCATCACCTTCGTTACCGCCGGCGATCCCGATTACGATACGGCGGCCGAAATCCTCAATGGTCTGGCGGAAGCCGGGGCCGACCTGATTGAGCTGGGCATGCCGTTTTCGGATCCCATGGCCGATGGCCCGGCCATTCAGGTGTCATCCCAGCGCGCCTTGCGGGCCGGACAAACGCTGAAGAAAACCCTCAAAATGGTTCGCGACTACCGCGCCCGGGACGCCGATACGCCCATTATCCTGATGGGGTACTACAATCCGATCTATATCTATGGCGTTGATGAATTCCTGAGCGATGCCGTGGAAGCCGGCGTTGATGGTCTGATCATGGTGGACCTGCCGCCGGAGGAAGAATCCGAATTATGCCTGCCGGCGATCGAGGCCGGGGTTAATTTCATTTACCTGACCGCGCCGACCACCACCGAGAAACGCCTGCCCCGTGTGCTGGAGAACGCCTCGGGGTTCGTCTATTACGTTTCCATCACCGGCATCACCGGGACCCGGTCGGCGACGTCCGCCGATATCCGGCCCCATGTGGACCGCATCCGGGCACACACCGACCTGCCCATTGCCGTCGGGTTCGGGATTACCACACCGGACCAGGCCGCCGACATTGCGGGCATTGCCGACGCGGCTGTGGTAGGATCGGCTGTGGTTAAGGTCATCACCGATAACCTGGACGAAAATGGCCGCGCCAAACCGGGACTGGCTGGCAAGGTCCATGACTTCGTCCGCAGCCTGGCGGATGGCGTCAGGGGAGCGTAAATCAGGGGAGCGTAAAAAAGTGGGCGCAACAAAACGGGGTGCAGCCGAATGAACTGGCTGAAAAGCTGGGTCCGCCCGAAACTCCAGGAACTGGTCGGGGCCCAGAAGGAAATACCGGATCACCTGTGGCACAAGTGCCCGACGTGCGAGGAAATGATTTTCCACCGCGATCTGGAAAAGAACCTGCACGTCTGTCAGCACTGCGGTCATCACATGCGGATCGGCGTCACCCGGCGACTGGAAATGCTGTTTGATGAGGGTGATTTCACCACCATCGAGTTGAAATCACCGATTGCCGATCCGTTGAAATTCAAGGACCGCCGCAAGTATTCGGACCGCCTGAAAGAAGCACAGAACAAAACCGGCGAAGATGATGCGATCCTGGTCGCCCATGGCCACATGGGGGGCAACAAGGCGGTGGTCGCCGCCTTTAATTTCGACTTCATGGGTGGCTCCATGGGGATCGCCGTGGGTGACGGTTTGTTGTCCGCCGCACGGCTGGCCGTGATGCAGGACGCCCCGCTGATCGTCATTCCGGCCTCCGGCGGCGCCCGCATGCAGGAAGGCATCCTGTCACTGATGCAGATGGCGCGCTCCACCATCGCCGTTGAGGAAGTCCGCGAAGCGGGCCTGCCCTATATCGTGCTACTGACGGACCCGACCACGGGGGGGGTTTCCGCCTCGTTCGCCATGCTGGGCGATATCGCCATCGCCGAACCGGGCTGCATGATCGGTTTCGCCGGGAAACGGGTCATTGAACAGACCATCCGCGAAAAACTGCCGGATGATTTTCAGACCGCCGAGTATCTGCTGGAGCACGGTATGATCGACATGGTGACCCACCGCGCCGATCTGCGGAAAACCCTGATCCGCATCATTGATCTGTTGTGCAATACCAGCCCGTCCGGTGAGGTGGTCGAGATTTTGCCTGTTCCCGATGCCCCGCTTCCGGATCAGGGGCAGGATGCTCCCCCTGCGCAAGATGATACAATCCCCCCAGCATAGCGACGTCGTTCTTGACCGTCTGATGTCTCTCCATCCCAAGGTGATTGACCTCACACTGGGCCGGGTCGAGCGGTTGCTGGCGCGTCTGGGCCACCCCGAAGACGCCATGCCGCCGGTTGTTCATGTTTCGGGCACCAACGGCAAGGGCTCGGTCATCGCCTTCATGCGCGCCGCCCTCGAAGCCGCGGGAAAGCGGGTTCACGTCTACACCTCGCCTCATCTGGTATGGTTTCATGAACGTATCCGGCTGGCGGGCGAGCTGATCACGGACGAGGCTCTCACCGAACTGCTGGAAGAGTGCGAGCGCGTGAATGGCGGCGATCCCATCACTTTTTTCGAAATCACCACCTGCGCCGCGTTTCTCGCCTTCGCCCGCACCCCGGCGGATATCCTGATCCTGGAGACGGGCCTGGGCGGCAGGCTCGATGCGACCAATCTGGTGGACCGCCCGGCGCTTACCGTGATTACCGAGATATCGCTCGACCATCAGCAGTTTCTGGGTGACACCCTGCAAGAAATCGCCTTCGAGAAAGCGGGTATCCTCAAGCCGGGCGTACCCTGCGTGCTGGCCCGTCAGGCCCCCGAGGTCGAAGCCGTCATCCTCAGGCGCGCAGAGGAGCTGAATGTTCCGGTGACGCGTGAAGGCGCGGACTGGCATGCGGCGCCCCTCGCTGGCGGATTTACTATCCGCAAGGATGGCGAAGAACAGTACCTGCCCGCACCGGGCCTTCCGGGCGCACACCAGATCCACAATGCCGCCGTCGCCGTGCAGGCGCTGGCGGTAGTGCCCGGTTTCGATATCGCCGGACCGCACGTCGCCCGAGGGTTGCAGATGGTGCAATGGCCGGCCAGATTTCAGCGGCTGTATGCCGGCCCTCTGGTGGATATATTGCCGGAAGGCTGGGAACTCTGGCTCGATGGCGGCCACAATGCCGCCGCCGCCCACGCCATCGCCGACGAGGCCCGGGACTGGTCCCGATCCGGCGATGCCCGCCCGCTGCACCTGATTTTTGGCATGCTCAATTCCAAACAGCCGGCGGCCTTTCTGGCCCCCCTCGGGGAGGTCGCCGCCAGCGTCACCACGGTGGAAATTCCCGGCGAAGAAAATACCCTGGGCGCCGATGATCTGGCCCGTGTGGCGCAGGAGTCGGGCCATGTGGCAAAAGCCGCGCCCGGTGTGGCCACGGCGCTCCGTGATCTTGTTGACGGCGCGGACAGCCCGGCCCGGGTGCTGATCTGCGGCTCGCTCTATCTGGCGGGCGGCGTACTGGCGGAAAATCACTAACCGGATTGAAGGGGCGTAACCCCTTGATAGTCAACAAAATGTAGACATTTGTTCACTTTTGTAGACATCCCTAAACCCTACCCGTTCGGGTATTCTTTGGTTTCAAAAACTTAAGGCGAGAATTTTCCATAATAATGTAGACTTTTGTAACGTCGGCCCAAAAAACACCACAAGCGGTTGATCCGGACTCGCCCGTGGTTTTAGAGCGCCCATACTGACAAAAAGCAGAAACCACCCGACGCCGCGACAGGGTAAAACCACCCTGTTTGCATCAGCCGCACGAACACGCTCCGATCGGTATTCACAATGAAAAAGAGCCAAAAAGATAAAGGGAATATAATCATAATTAGAGCAAAAAGTCAAGTCAAATCGCCGTTCATGCCTGCTGTCCACACCAATGCGGACCACGGATCAGGTATGTAGGATGATCAGTTTCTGGCCCTAAGCCACCCCATCAATGTCTGGTTTTATCCC
>JAJFIE010000051.1 GCA_021775275.1 Rhodospirillales bacterium
ATTAGGGTTTGCGCCGCATTGATCGCCGGGTGTGCCCATCGGCATACAGGGTAGGCCTTGTAATGGGTTTCCGCGATCTCCCAGCGGGAACCGAGGTCATGCCACCAGGGTTGGGCGTCGTCACTCTCGACGGTGATGGCAGGCGCTCCGGTAAACCCAGCCTGCGCCATCAGCACGGCCATAACACCGGACGGCGCACCCCACCCGACACCGTCACGCAACATCGTCGGATGTTCGATACATCGCATCATTTGACTCCGAGGGCCATGGTATTCTGCAATTCCAATGGCGTGCCGGGTCTGTTCGGCATCCAGTCCCAGTAGACGGGAACCCGTCGCGGCAAGTCCAACCGCCGTCCATGAACCTGATGTGTGGTAGTCGGGGACCGTCGCGTGCTGGGTGCGACCTGAACGGTAGGCGACCTCGTAACCGATTGCCAGCGCGACGAGCAGATCGTCTCCGGTGACGGGGGCGCCTAAGGATGTTTTCATGTCCGCAAACGCCAGTATGCCCGGAACGATGGCCGAGCCAGCGTGCCCCTTGACGCCGGAATGGCCATCA
This sequence comes from Rhodospirillales bacterium, assembly GCA_021775275.1. Taxonomy (GTDB): domain Bacteria; phylum Pseudomonadota; class Alphaproteobacteria; order Rhodospirillales; family Casp-alpha2; genus JAJFIE01. The sequence goes on from JAJFIE010000051.1 coordinate 562, forward strand.
TGGGCGTCAATCGAATCAATCATGAAGGCACCGGCGAACGCGGCGCCAGCCGGCGACACTCGTCGCCCGTCATACAGCATTCTTGCTTCGCCCATGCGAGGATCAGCGCGCCAGAACTGGTCGGCGACCTTCCGGGTGATAGCCGTGATTTCAGTCTGGCTGGCAACTGCGGCGACCCCCAGCGTATCGAACATGGAGCGCCTGAAGACGGCCTTGATGTCCTCCGGCAGGTCGCTACTCGTCAGGGTTTGAATGAATCGAATGGGGTTCATCTGATCGTTTACCGCGTTAATCCTCCGGCACGCCACCTTCTTCATGGCGACGTTGAACAAAGGCGTCAAGCTCCTCGTCAATGGCCGGATCAAGCGGCGGTTTTTCGTAACTCGCGATCAGGTCCTTGTAGATTTGGTGCGCCCGATGGGTGGCGTCGACAGACCCGTGTTCCTGCCAGGTTTCGAAGTTGCGCCAGTCCGACAGGATCGGCGAATAGAAGGCCGTTTCATAGCGATCCAGCGTATGTTGCGTGCCGAAGTAGTGCCCGCCGGGCCCCACGTCCGCCATGGCGTCGAGACCGAGTTCATCGCGGCTGGTATCCAGCGGCAGCAGGAATTCCGACATCATCTGTAGCATTTCGGCGTCGATGATAACTTTTTCATAGGACGCGCACAGGCCGCCCTCGATCCAACCGAGACCATGCATCATCATATTGCAGTGACCCAGCGTGCAGCCCCAGATGGTCATTTGCGATTCGTAGGTGGACTGCACATCCGGCGCATTCGACGCATTCACGTTGGAAGCCCGGTAGGGCACACCGACTCGACGGGCAAGCTGTCCGCCGATGATGGTCGCCTTGGCGTGTTCCGGCGTGCCGAAGGCGGGGGAACCGGTCTTCATATCCACGTTGGAGGTAAAACCGCCGTAAACACACGGTGCGCCGGGGCTGACCATCTGCATGAAGGCGATCCCGGCGATGGCTTCCGCGTGCTGTTGAACCAGCGCGCCCGCGACGGTAACCGGGGCCATGGCGCCCGCCAGGGTGAACGGCGTGACGATCACCGGTTGGTGGTAGCGCGCCATTTCCATCATGCCGTTCAGCATGGGAATGTCGTATTGCAGCGGCGAATTGGCGTTGACCACGGTGAACAGACTCGGCCTCGACTTCAGTTCCTCCATGCTGACGCCATGGGCGATACTGGTCATGGCCAGCGAGTCCCGGATGCGGTCACGGCCCAGGGCATAGGCGTAATTCACTTTGTCGCAATGTCGCACCATGGCCTGATAGGCGTCCAGATGCCGGACCCGGGGGGCTATGTCCTGTGGTTCCACCGGATAGCCCGCAAGCATGTGGACGATGTTCAGGTGCTGGGCCAGTTTGAGGAAATCGCAGTAGGTGTCGAAGGTTCCCGCCTGACGCGGCAGATCGAGGGCCGAGACATGGGGTGGGCTCGACACCATGGCGAAGTTCATGGCATTGTCGCCCCAGTGCAGGTTCCGTTCCGGGTTGCGGGCGTGCATGGTGTACGCGGCCGGCGCCCTGGCGAGGTTTTCCTCAATCAGGGCGCGGTCAAACCGCACACGGGTGTTGCCGTCGGTGACATCCGCGCCGTGGGCTCTGAGGATATCGCGGGCTTCACCGGCGAGGAAGTTCATGCCGATGGTTTCGAGCACCTCCAGCGCCGCATTGTGAATGGTTTCAACCTGATCGTCGGAGATAAACTTGAACGGCGGGAACGGGTTTCTGACCTGCCGCCAAGGTAGCTGCTGGAACGTTGGCGTCCGTTCCGCAGTCCGGTTCGCCGATCTTCCGCCTGCGCGTTTGCGACGTGGTTCGGCTGTATCAGCCATGATGAAACTCCCCGATTTTATTTTTGTTACTTGTTCTCCCATTTAGGGATAACACGAATGCTTGGGAAGCGTATTCTACTGACAAGACGACAAATAAAATTATGGTTTATCGTATCTTAGCTGCGGCTCGCCCGCGCCTCGGCCAACAGGCAGAGAATTTCATACATCAGTGTCGCCCCGACCAGCGCCGTGTTCCCCGTGTGATCGAAGGCCGGGGCCACTTCGACCACGTCGCCGCCGATCAGATTCAGTCCGCGCAGGCCCCGAAGCAGCTTCTGGGCCTCGCGCATGGAAATGCCGCCCGCTTCCGGCGTACCGGTACCGGGCGCATATACAGGGTCGAGACCATCCACATCAAAGGTGATGTAGGTCTCGCCATCACCCACGACGCGGCGGGCTTCCTTGATTACCGCATCGACGCCGATTTCATCGAACTCTTCAATGAAGATCACGCGCATACCGTGCTCGACACAGAAATCCCAGCCCCCCGGGGCGTTCTGCGCACCCCGGATACCAATCTGGACGGCGCGTTTGGGATCAAGCAGTCCTTCTTCCACAGCGAGACGGAAGGGTGATCCGTGATTGAATTTGGAGCCCTGAAGTTCGCCCCAGGTATCGGTATGGGCGTCAATATGGACCATGCCGATGGGCCGGTCTTTGGCGATGGCGCGAAAGATGGGGTGGGTGATGGAATGATCGCCTCCGGCGGAGAGCGGCATCACATTGGCCGCCACCAGGCGTTCAAAAAAGGCCTCGATTTCCTCGACCACACTCTCATTATCCATAACCCGGGCGAACCGTACATCGCCCATGTCGGCGATCTTGCACAGGCTGTAGGGGTCGATGCGCGTCGCATGATGGATGGAGCGCATGAGCGACGACGAGTTGCGCATTTCACGGGGGCCATGCCGTGCGCCGGGACGGTTGGTCACCCCGCCGTCATAGGGAACACCGACCAGACCGATATCCAGACCCGTCGGGTCGTACTGTAACGGCGCACGCATGAAAGTCGCGATCTCCGAATAGCGCGGGGCCAGTTTCGGATCATACTGATCATCGTAGGTGACTTCTTTGTTCATGAATTCATCGGCCATGTCAGAGATCCTTGCATAGTCTGAGAGAGTCATAAATCGCCGCATGGATGTTACGGCTGGCAACCGCATCACCGACGCAGAATAGCTGGAAGCCGTCCGTGCAGGCGGGTTGCGCTTCGTCGCTGGTCAGGGCGTCATAGTCAACGACGCCATTGTTACCCGAGCGGTTCCGTAATTCCTGATATACATCGTCAAGCGGCAGGGTGCCGTGTTCCACCACGATATGATCCACCACCCGCTCGATCTCCGGTCCGCCGTATTCATTGGTGAACGTGGCGCGTAACTGGTTGCCATCCTTGGTGACGGATTTCAGACGATGATCCGGCGTAAGCGTCACACCGTTTTTATAGAAATGCTCCATAAAGATCGGGAAATTCACGGTGCCCATCTCCACCGCCGGGCTTCGGTCCGGGGTCACGAATTCAAGCTCGACGCCGTTCATTTCACTCAGGAAATCGGCGCAGGACGGTCCCTGATGCTGACCATTGTCGTCATAGACAAGAACCGAGCCGGAAACATCCTCACCCGCCAGCACATCCCAGGTGCTCATGCAATTCTCGCCACCGGGCACGTAATCAGTATCGGGTAGGCCGCCGCTGGCGATGATCACCACATCGGGGTTTTCCGCCGCGACGGCGTCTTCATCGGCAAAGATGTTCCAGCGGATATCAATGCCGAGACGTTCAAGCTGCAACCTGTACCAATCGACGATGCCGATCAGGTCCTTGCGCCAGCCCGCACGAGCGGCCAACACAATCTGTCCACCCAGATCGCCGGTTGCTTCAAACAAGATGACATCATGGCCCCGTTCGGCGCTGACCCGGGCGGCCTCCAGACCGGCGGGACCACCGCCGACGATAACGACCTTCTTTTTGGGTCCCGTCGATTTCTCAATCACATGGGGCATGGTCGCCTCGCGGCCCGTGGCGGCGTTGTGGATGCATAGCGTGCCACCGCCCTCATAGATGCGATCCAGGCAATATCCCGCGCCGACACAGGGGCGAATGCCATCCTCGTCACCGGCTTCCAGTTTCTTCACGATATGCGGGTCAGCGATGTGGGCGCGCACCATGCCGACCATGTCGAGCAGGCCTTCCTGAATGGCGTAGCGGGCCGAAGACAGATCAGCCAGTCGGCAGGCATGAAAGACCGGCACTTTTATCTGTTCGCGGATGCTTCCGATCATTGCGACCCACGGCGCCAACGGATAATGCATACCGGGAATGTGGTAGCCCAGATTGTGGTCCGTATCGATGCGTCCGATGTTCACGGTCATATAGTCGATCAGGCCGGATTCCGAGACAATCCGCGCGGCTTCTGTGCCTTCTTCCAGCGTCACGCCGCCCTCGGAGTTCTCGTTAATGCCCTGGCGAATGCCGAGAATAAAGTCCGGACCAACGGCTTCACGCATGGCGTCCAGGACTTCCAGCGTAAAGCGCAGGCGGTTTTCCAGTGATCCACCGTATTCATCCGTGCGGACGTTGGTCAGCGGCGACATGAACTGATCCAAAAGATGCCCATGGTGCAGCGCTTCGCAGCCGTCCAGGCCGCCGTCCTGACAGCGTTTCGCGGCAGCCGCATAGGCCTGACGCACGCGGCGAATATCGTCCTTGTCCATTTCCTTGGGGAACGCCCGGTGGGCCGGTTCGCGCACCCGGCTCGGTGCAATCACGGGCAGCCAGTCGGCCTGATTCCATGTGGTGCGACGGCCCATGTGGGTGATCTGGCAGATCAGGGCGCAATCGTACTTGTGGATGCGGTCGGCGAATTCCCGGAAGTAGGGAATGATGGAATCGTCACCCACATAAAGCTGGCCGAACACCGATGGCGAGTCGGGTGCGATATTGGCGGAACCGCCGAACATGGTCATGCCGATGCCGCCCTGGGCCTTGGCCTCATGGTATAACTGGTAGCGTTCCCCGGGTTTGCCATCGTCCGCATAGGCCGGCTCGTGCGGTGTCGACATGATGCGGTTCCTGAGGGTCAGATGCTTCAACGTGAACGGTTGCAGCAGCACATCCTGTTTCTTGCTCATGATCCCTCCCGGATTTCTTTACGGTATCCACTTTAGGCAGAACCGGAGGTGGGGAAAAGTCTCTTTCCGACAGTACCTGAATAGTTCTCGACGTGCTTTGCGGCCTCTGACATTGTGCATCTGTTTTATTTGTTTTGGCATACCTTTTCAGAGAGATACGATCATGGAACTCAGCGGCGTTCATACACCCATCGTTACCCCCTTCGGCGCAGACGGCGAAATCGATTACGGGACGCTTGAAAAACTCATTGGTTTTCAAATCGACAGCGGTGTCTCGGGAATTCTTCCCGGTGGTTCGACCGGTGAATTCTATGCCCTGACGCCCGACGAACGTCACGCCCTGAACCGCTTCGTCAAGGAATGCGTCGGTGATCGCGCCCAGTTGATTGCCGGGACCAACGCCACCACCACGGCGGACGTGATCGCCTATTGCCGGGACGCCCAGGACATGGGGTATCAGGCCGTCATGCTGGCGCCGCCTTTTTACTCTCTGCCCGGGCAGGATGAAGTGCTACAGCATTTTCTGAGAGTGCTCGATGCCATCGACATTCCGCTGGTGTTGTATAATTTCCCGGGCCGGGCCGGAGTGGAGATCGGCTACGAGGTGCTTGACGGTTTGGCCGATCATCCGCAAGTCGTCGCCATCAAGGAAAGCAGCGGCGACATCAACCGCCTGCATGGCATCCGGGAACGCTATCAGGGACGCATTCAACTGGTCTGCGGCGCCGATGATCAGGCCTATGAATATTTCTGCTGGGGTATCGGCGCATGGATCTGCGGTGCGGCAAACCCGGCGCCGGCGGAAAACGTCGCTGTCCTGAACGCCGCCGTCTCTGGTGATCTGGCGGCGGCAAAAGCGGCCATGGAGACGTTGATGCCACTGGTGATCAGCCTGGAAGGTGGCAAGTACATCCAGAAAGCCAAGTACGGTATGGAACTGGCAGG
>JAJFIE010000501.1 GCA_021775275.1 Rhodospirillales bacterium
ATATCGCTCAACGCCCTTCCCTTGCCAAGTTCCGCGCCCAAAGAGAAATTTCTCGATTGCATGGCGTTGCAGGTCAGTGTCAGATCACCCAGCCCGGAGAGGCCCATGAAGGTTTCCGCCTTGCCGCCCTTGGCCCTGCCCAGGCGGACAATTTCCGCCAGCCCACGCGTGATCAGCGCGGCGCGGGCGTTATCGCCCAATCCCCGGCCTTCGCTGATACCACAGGCAATGGCGAGCACATTTTTAACTACGCCGCCCACTTCCGCACCAAGCACATCATCGGATCGATAGAGCCGGAATCCCGGCGCTGCCAATGCGCTGGTGATGGTTTCCTGCAAGCCGGGGTCGGTGATGGCCAGGGTCACGGCAGCAGGTAAGGCTCGGGCGACTTCAGAGGCAAAGGTTGGTCCGGACAACACAGCCACCGGCGCGTGGGGCAGGGTTTCGGCGACTACTTCATTCATCAGTTTCAGGGAATCGCTCTCGATCCCCTTGGCGCAGAGAATTGCTGGCGTGCCGCCGTTCCAGTCCCTGGCCAGACCGTCGGTTACGTTACGCAGAAACTGCGCCGGGGTCACAATCAGAACGGCGTCAGCATCAACGGCTTCGGTTATATCAGTGGTCGCGCGGATACCGGGCTCCAGGGCAATATCCGGCAGGAAAACCGGATTGATGCCACTTGAGTTGATAGCCTCCACCACGTCGAGCTCATGGGCCCACAAGATAACATCGCGCCCGGCTCGTCGGGCGACACAGGCCAACGCTGTGCCCCATGCTCCCGCGCCTAGGATGCCGATTTTTTGTATCGGGTTTGTCATGGTCCAGTTATGCCGCGCTCACGGGCGGGGCTCAAGCCTTCGCTAACAATGCGCGTCACTCAGCATAATCAAAGTGCCGGACCCATGGCAGCAAGACAGGTAAAACCGGCTGCATGTGATCCTGGTAGCGTTTCCAACGGTCCCGGGATTGAGTGTAGAGCGATTGCGTTACCTGATTGTAACTTGGCGTTCTGACATCGCTGTGGTGCATCGCGCTTTCGGCGTAGTTTCGTACATTTTCATGCCACTTCAGGCCGAGAAAATCGAAAACCGGTGTCAGTGTTTCTTCAAACGCGTCGATCAGGTTTTCATAGCGGACTGTGTGGACCGCCAGCGGTAATACCGCCCGATATTGCCGCCAAAGGGTCATGGCATTGTCGTAAAGGCCGGCTGCATCCTCCAGGGTCAGAAGATTAGCCAGGGAGGGAGAGAGTTTAAAATTCTGCATGAAACAGCTCAGCACACAATCGCAAGGATGCCGTTGCGAAAACACAAAACGGGCAGCCGGAAAAATCCGGTGAATGAGTCCGGCATCGATAAAATTAAGCGGATTTTTGTCGATCACGAGGGTGGACTGATCCATGGACTGATTTGTGGGGTCCAGATACTTATCCAGCTCCGCGAAATAGGCTTGGCGCAAGTCCGCCAGTTGAGCAGGGTCGAAATCACTCAGATTATCCGGATAGCTTCCTGGCAGTTGGTCCAGAGTGTAGAGTAATTTTTCTACGGTGGGCCTTTCCTCAACAACACTAATGTCGGGATGGCTTCGCAGGATGGTGTTTAGCAACGTGGTGCCGGAACGGGGGAAGCCCACGAGAAATACCAGACCGGCCCCATCATCACCGCTATCCAGGTCTTGCCAGTTCGCGACCCAGTCAGGTGTAAAGCGATTCGCCAGAACCTCAATTCGGTTCATATAAGCCGCCGCATCAATTCGTTTCGCCTCAGCGGTCTTGCTACACAAGCGATTGCCTTCGCTAAAGTAGTCGAATGCCGTCCGGGTATCTTCCAGCCGATCAGATAAGTCTCCCAACTGAAACGCCCGCGTCACCGTGAAGTCGACGTCCACAGGGTCTTCAACCGCTTGCAGGACAGCACGCGCGGCAACATAATCGCCATCCCGTTTGAGCAGTTGTGCCTCTCGTAACGCCAGGCGCGGCGCCTCTGAACAGTGCCGTCGTGCGACGCTTACTGCTTCGCGCAGGTCTTCGGTGCGGTTGGTCCGCTCCAGCGCTTCACAAAGATTGTCATGCGCGCCAACGTGATCAGGCTTGATGGCGAGAGCCTTGTTGTAGCTCACCACGGCCTCCTCCAACCTCTCCAGACCGATGAGAGCTCCGGCCAGATTGTAGTGAGTCTCGAATTTTTCGGGGTTGATGGCGAGTACGCTGTTGTAGCTAACGATCGCCTCATCCAGCCTGTCCAGTTCCCGGAGGGTGTTACCGAGATTATTATGGGCATCGATATACTCAGGCTTGAGGGAGAGAGCTCTTTGAAAACAGGCAACCGCCTCATCCAGCCGACCCAGTTTTTTGAGCGCGTTGCCCAGGTTGTTATGGGCCTCGGCAAAATCTGGTTTGATGGACAACGCCTTTGCTATCAGATCGACGGCGCTGGCATTCTCCCCAACCTGGTGGGCGAGAACACCCAGCAGATGCAAGGCGTCCGGCTGATTGGGGTCGGATTGCAATATCTGGCGGTAGATAGCATCAGCCTGCGGCAGGCGACCGGCAGAGTGATGCTGCAATGCCAGATTCATGGCCTGTCCGACGTCCGATATCAATTGTGATGGCTTTTCTTCTTTACTCATTTTCGCACAACACCTGACTTCCTAACAATATCGGGCGCGCGCCGTGGTGAATACCAGCTCGCCGTTTTGCCAGAGTTGTTTGGCATCTGCATTACCCAGAGCGATGGCCAGCGCTGGGCCTAAGTCGAGCAGGGCCGCCTCCCGACCGGCGCTGACGATTCCCTGTTGCAGTGCCCCAATGGTCAGATCGGCGGCCTGCTCCTGAGGGCTGTAGATGTGAATTGTTGGCTGCTGGCGGTTTTGCTGGCGCGCCCGTTCGCAATCAGAAACGTCGTAGGAATTAGCCCCCCGGCAAACAAGAGGCCGTACCGTATAAACGGAACACACACCGTCCTGGAGCAACGGACAGGCGGCTAAAGTCCATGATGCCGGATCCGCTGATGGCGAAGACGATGCCGTATTTTTCACCAGGGCTTTGGTCAGGATTTCAACCTCTTTCTGAGAGAACTGCGAAAGGATAAAACCGGCAACGCGGAAAATCTCGATGGCGGTAACGGTGATTTCAGGTTGATAACAACAATGCGAACAGCCGTCCCTGCAAGCGAGCGTCCGCTCCGGTGGCTGTTCAGCATGCGCCCGTTCCAGCAAACCATTGAAGGCGTCTATGGCCTGCTCGCTAAGGGCGGTAAGTTCATCGGTTGAGGTCATGTCCGGAAGTCTAAACGGAAAAATACGGCGAAGATACCATGCGCGCCCTATGGCTCTTATCCCGGATTGAGTGCCGTGATCACCCAGGATGAAGAGTCCATGACAATGCCGTCGGCTTTGGAACGAGGTTCTTGTTCCAAAATTTAACGAACTCTGTTTCACCAGTTGCGTCATCGGACATTGTCGTATTCTCCAAAATATTCATCGAGATCCGGGCAGGATACACGCATCATGGCTTTGTTGTCATCGCTACCCCCGATGAAGTTCAAGTAGATTCTGCGGCGTGTCTCCTGTAACCCTTCAACCCGATCACCAATAGCCAACTTGCGGCCAGACAATAGCCTGCAAAGATAGCACAGACATTCTCCACGGAAATGCTCTGATCCATCATCACGCCCATGACAAGAGGGCCGAGGGCAGAGGCAAAGACAGAGATCGCCGTGTTCAGGGATTTGATTGCGCCGAGATTTTTGATGCCGTAAATCTCAGCCCAAAGTGCCGTGAGGCCGGTGTACATGATACCACTGGTAATGCCCACGAGAAACAGATAGGGCAACGCCCACCACGCGCTATCGAAGGCCCAGACGAGGATCAGGCCCAGCGCCATAGGCAATAAAAATGTTGGCAACACCCGCACCGCCGTCAGACGATCAATCAGGGGGCCAACGGCGAGGGCGGTAATCACGGACCCGATGGCATAAACCCAGTAACTGCCTGTAAACCAGGCAGCATCCCAACCCTTTAGTTCGGCGAGGGACAGATGATGGAAAAACAGGGCTGTTCCGACGAAAGACGGCGCCAGTGCCGCTGGCAGCAGCAGGTAAAACCGGTAATCCCCAAGCACATCGCGGCGGGACCATGAGCCGGTCTCTGTATCCTGTTTTTGCTGTTGTTCGAGGCGGTCTTCATGTGTTTGATGCCGGATATGATGCCCTTTCAACAACCATATGGCGGTGGGCAGGACAATAACCAGGGCGGTCAGTGAAGCCATTCCATAACTCATCCGCCACCCGATTGCGGCGATTGCCAGGACCATGAGAATTGGCAGGGCGGCTTCACCAACGGCAAAGCCAAGCGAGGCAAGGCCGATGGCTTTGCCCCGGTCAGCCGGGAAGTACCGCGCCATGGCTGTGGTGCCGGTGTGGCTCATAAGGCCCTGTCCGGTTTGGCGAAGCAGGAATATGGCAATAACCAGAAACACGACCGATGGCGCCAGTGCCATGAAGATGGTTGCGCCGCTCAGGGCGATGATAACCATGGCGGCATAACGGGGCAAAGACATCCGGTCGATCAGCTGACCTGTCCAGGGCAGGAGCAGGGCGCTCATGAGCGTGCCTGTTGTGTAAACGGCGCTCCACGACGTATGAGTAAGGTCAAACTCGGCGCGAACGGCGGGACCGAATACACCAATGAAAAAGGTCTGCCCAAAACCCGACGCCAGCAACATGACAAATCCGAAACCAACAAACCGCAAGTTATTGATGGCAAACTGCAGGTAGCTGGTGAGATAAAACATAGAAGATCTCTTATGCTGCAAATGGTAAAGGCTTACGCCGGTCACCAACCATACTGCCCTACGCCTTCACGCCCGCAAACGCTGCGGGCGGCGCATCCGGGTCTAGCGGCCAGCGCGGCCGGGGCGCAAAGTCCAGGCCATCGGAATCCCCCAAGCGAAATTTCTCGATACCCGCCCACGCAACCATGGCGCCATTATCGGTGCACAGGTGCTGCGGGGGAATGGCAAGGTTCATGTTCTCTGTTTTAGCGAGGGATTGCAGGCGATTACGAAGGTATGTGTTGGCGGCTACCCCACCGGCGACAACCAGTGTATTGCCTTGTGGATGACGCTCGCGGAATTCCAGAATGGCGTGGCGACACCGGTCGGCCAGAACGTCCCCGGCGGCGGCCTGAAACCCGGCGCACAGATCTGACACATCCTGATCGCGCAAGGCCCCCGGTGGTAGTTTCTCAACGCTCTGTCGGATGGCGGTTTTTAGGCCGGAGAACGAAAAATCACACCCTGGGCGCCCGAGCATGGGGCGTGGTAAGGCAAACCGCTCGGGATCGCCCAAAAGCGCTGTTTGCTCGACAGCTGGTCCACCGGGATATCCGAGGCCGAGCATCTTGGCGGTTTTGTCGAAGGC
>JAJFIE010000502.1 GCA_021775275.1 Rhodospirillales bacterium
CGCGATGTGTTGCAGCAACTACCCATGGAATTCGCCGTTGAGGCACAGAAGCTTGTTGGCATTTCTCTCGAAGGCAGCGTCGGTTGACGCCTTGCTGACGGGTTTTGGAAACTAAGGACATAAAACACATGCTCGAAATCAAGAACCTGCACGTCACTGTGGATGGCACTGAAATCCTCAAAGGGATCGATCTCACCCTTGGAAGTGGTGAGGTGCACGCCATCATGGGACCGAATGGATCAGGCAAAAGCACGCTTTCCTACGCCATCGCCGGGCGCGATGGGTACGACGTGACCGAGGGCGAAATCCTCTATAAAGGAAAAAACATCATTGCAATGTCGCCGGAGGACCGCGCGGCTGAAGGCATTTTCCTGGCGTTCCAGTACCCTGTGGAAATACCCGGTGTCGCCAACACGACATTTCTGAAAGAGGCCGTGAATGCGGTGCGCCGTTATCGTGGCGAAGACGAACTGGACGCCATGCAGTTTATCCGCGTGTTACGCGAAAAGGTAAAGGAGCTGGGCATCTCGGACGACCTGTTGAAGCGCGCCGTCAATGTGGGTTTTTCCGGGGGCGAAAAGAAGCGCAACGAAGTTCTTCAAATGGCGGTTCTGGAACCGACACTGGCGGTCCTGGATGAAACCGACAGCGGTCTCGATATTGATGCATTGAAGATCGTTGCCGACGGTGTAAACCGCCTGCGCGGACCGGATCGCACCATGCTGGTGATCACCCATTATCAGCGATTGCTGGATTACATCACCCCGGACACGGTTCATGTGCTGGCTCACGGAAAAATTCAGCGGACCGGCGGCAAGGACCTGGCGTTGGAGCTGGAGAAAAATGGCTACGCGGAATTCGCGGACGCGGCAGCGTAATCCGGGATTGGGCAACAGAGAATGAACACAATGACCAATAATTCTGCGCCATTTCTGACGCTGGCAAAAAATGCCGGATTTTCTGACGGTGATCCGGGATGGCTGAAAGCAGCGCGCGCCAATGGCTCTGAGCGATACACGGACCTTGGCCTTCCGCATGTGAAGCTGGAAGAATGGAAGTACACCAATCTACAGCCGTTGGGTGAAATCGCCTACCGGGCCGTGTGCGCCAAAGACGGTGATGTCGCCATTGACGCCATACCCGGCCTCGGGGATGCCTCGTCAGGGGGGGTGCGTCTGGTGCTTGTCAATGGCTGCTACCGTGCTGATCTGTCCGATACGTCCGGACTGCCGGAAGGCGTGCGTCTCGAGCCACTGGATGAAACCCTGCGTGACGCACCGGACTGGCTGGAACAGCATCTCGGTCGCGTGGCCGATGCAAGCACCACTGACAGGGCTCTGGTAGCTCTGAATGCCGCTGCGCTCAACACAGGATATGTCCTGCATGTGGCCGAAGGCGTCGTTGTCGAGGCCCCCATTGAAATCGTCTCCATGGGTGGGTATGTGGCGGATGCGGTGGCCAGTTTCCCACGGAACCTCGTTGTCATGGATGAGGGCGCGCAAGCGAACGTTGTATTAACCCATGCGGGGAGCGCTGTTGGCGAATACCTGAACAATAGCGTGACCGAAATCAGCGTGGCGCAAAACGCCACCCTGCGACTGACGGTTTTGCAGGAAGACGCCATGGAGGCGGCCAATCTGTCCACGACCTTTGTTTCCGTGGCGCGGGATAGTGTGTTCGAAAGCTTCACCCTTTCCATGGGTGGGCGGATGACCCGCAATGACACCCACGTAACGCTTGACGGGACGGGGGCAGAATGCCGGTTGGATGGCGCATATCTGATGCGCGGTCGCCAGCATTGTGACAACACTACCCGTGTTGAGCACCGTGTTCCCAACACCCGCAGCGATGAGATGTTCAAGGGCGTTCTGGATGATGAGGCGCGCGCTGTTTTTCAGGGAAAAATCCTGGTTGAGCGTGATGCACAACAGTCCGATGGGCAAATGCTTAATAAAACAATGTTGCTGAGCGATCAGGCGGAAATCGACACCAAGCCGGAACTTGAAATTTACGCCGACGACGTCAAATGCAGCCATGGCGCGGCGTCCGGTCAGATCGACGAGACCGCGCTGTTTTATCTGCGGTCCCGTGGAATTCCCGAGGCGCAGGCCCGGAACCTTCTTGTCCAATCATTCATGGGGCAGGTTGTGGAGCGCATTGCCGATGGCAATTTGCGTGACATGATCATCGGCAAGATTATCCACTGGCTGCCAGCAGCCTGTTATCGACAGGAAGAGTGGAGGGCCGAATGAATACTGCCCAGATCGCAGCAGCCGCCTCCGCCGCCGCAGCACGTGCAGGCGATAACTCGTCCCTGGCATTCGATGTGGACCGGGTGCGTCAGGATTTTCCGATTTTGAGTCAGGAAGTTCACGGCAAACCACTGGTCTATCTGGATAATGGAGCCAGCGCGCAGAAACCGCGCCAGGTAATTGACGCCATGTCCAACGCGTACGAGACCTATTATGCGAACGTGCACCGCGGCGTTCATTTTCTGAGCCAGCGTTCCACCGAGGAATACGAGGCCGCCCGGAAGAAAATCGCCACGTTCCTGAATGCACGGAGCGAAAACGAGATTGTGTTCACCGGTAGCGCCACCGAGGCCATCAACCTCGTGGCCCACGCCTATGGGCGGACGTTCCTCAAAGAAGGCGACGAGATCATCCTCTCGCACATGGAACACCATGCAAATATCGTCCCATGGCAATTACTGCGCGATGATATAGGTGTCGTGCTGCGCATCGTTCCGGTTGATGAAGACGGCAATCTGATGTTCGAGGAGTATGAAAAGCTTCTGAACCCCAAAACCAAACTGGTTGCCATGACGCATATCTCCAATGCTCTTGGAACCATTGTTCCTATTGGTGATATTATCCGACTTGCTCATGATCAGGGTGCAAAAGTGCTGGTGGATGGTTGCCAGGCAGTGCCGCATATGGATGTTGATATGCAGGCGCTGGGTGCGGATTTCTACGTCTTTGCGCCGCATAAGGTCTATGGCCCCACCGGGATCGGGGTCCTGTATGGCCGAGAGGAATTGCTGAATACCATGCCACCATGGCAGGGTGGCGGCGATATGATTGTCAATGTGTCGTTTGAGAAATCGACCTTCCAGAAAGCGCCACTTCGTTTCGAGGCGGGAACGCCGGCGATTGTCGAGGCCATTGGCCTGGGAGCCGCCATTGATTACGTCAGCACCTTGGGCATGGAAAATATCGCGGCCCACGAAGAGGGTCTGCTGCATTACGCGACGGAAAAACTGTCTGCCGTTGACGGGCTTCGGATTATTGGTCAGGCCCGGGAAAAAGCGGCCATCGTGTCCTTTGTCATGGAGTGCGCCCATCCCCATGATATCGGCACCATCGTTGACCGGGCCGGAGTCGCCATTCGAACCGGCCATCATTGTGCGGAGCCTATCATGGACCGATATGGCGTTTCGGCCACGGCGCGGGCGTCTTTTGGTCTTTATAGCACCCGTGAGGAAGTGGACGTGCTGGCGGACGCCATCGGGTTTGTGAGGGAGATGTTTGGCTGATGCTCGATGATCTACGTGAACTCTATCAGGAAGTGATCCTTGATCACGGCAAGAATCCGCGCAATTTTCGGCGCCCGGAAAGTTTCTCTCGTGAAGCCGTGGGCAATAATCCCATGTGCGGTGATGCTCTGGTGATTTATCTCAGTCTGGACGATGACCAGACGATCACGGATGTGGCGTTTCAGGGCAAAGGATGCGCCATTTCCGTGGCGTCGGCGTCCATGATGACGGAAGTCGTCAAAGGCATGACCGTTGAGAAGGCGGAGGCACTATTCAAGGCATTTCATGCCATGTGCACCGGCGATGACGACGCCTCACAGATACTCGATTCGTTTGATGAGGAAACCGTTGAGCGACTCCGCATGCTGGCTGGCGTCCGGCAGTTCCCCATGCGGGTAAAGTGCGCGACCCTCGCGTGGCACACCATGGATGCTGCTGTAAACGGCAGTCACGAAATTTCGACGGAATAAGGGCGGTAACAGGACTTGAATGATGAACTTTCTTAGTAAATTCCTATCGCGGAAATCTGCGGATGACGAGAGCACGCCCGCGAGTGATGTAAGCGATGCGAACAAGGAGCCAGCCGTGGCTGAGGAAATTACCGCAGCTGCTGCGGCCCCCGAACCTGTGATGCCGGAGCGACCCATGTATGAGGCGTCGCCTCAGGCCGGCATGGGGTATGGCGATCCGGGTGTCATGGAAGAGTTTGAGGCGACGGCGGGTGAAACGCTGCTGCCGGGAAGCGAAATCGCTGACGAAGATGCCGTGGTTGAGGCCATGCGCACCGTGTACGACCCGGAGATTCCCGTCAACATCTATGATCTGGGGTTGATCTACACCATCGATATTGCCACGGGCGGCGATGTAAATGTGGAAATGTCGCTGACGGCGCCGGGTTGCCCCGTAGCAGGGGAAATGCCGGGCATGGTGGCGAGCGCTGTCACACAGGTGGACGGAACCGGCGTGATCACGGTGCGGCTGGTGTGGGAACCACAATGGACGATGGACCGTATGTCGGAAGACGCCAAACTTGCATTAGGCATGATCTGACCGTATCTGATAGTATGAGAGACCAAGGAGCCAAACGGGCATGAGTATGGAACAACGACCCCAGTTGATATCGCTGACTGACGCTGCTGCGGATCGGGTCAAGATGCTGATCGGCAAGACCGATAAGCCTGTGCTGGGTTTGCGCGTGGGCGTTTCAGCCAAGGGCTGCAATGGCATGTCCTACGTGGTTGAGTATGCCGAAGACGAAAGCAAGCTGGAAGAAGTGGTTGAGGATAAGGGTGTGAAGATATTTATCGACCCCATGGCGGTGATGTATGTCCTCGGCAGTACCATGGATTATGTGGAGGACAAGTTCCATTCCGGTTTTGTCTTCGATAATCCCAATGAAACCGGGCGTTGCGGCTGCGGCGAAAGCTTCTCGATTTAACTTAACGA
>JAJFIE010000503.1 GCA_021775275.1 Rhodospirillales bacterium
AAAAAAGCCGAAAAAGACGGCGACATTTCACAAGACGAGCATCATGACTACGGGGCCGACATCCAGGAGCTGACGGATAACCACATCGGCAAGGTGGATGAGACCCTGGTCAACAAAGAATCAGAAATCATGCAGGTCTGATATTCAGATGGAAACCGCCAGCCTGTCACCCACGGATACGCCGCCACCGCCCGTGCATGTCGCCATCATTATGGATGGTAATGGACGGTGGGCGCGTGCGCGGGGACTGCCGCGGATAGAAGGCCACCGCCGGGGCGCCGAGGCCGTGCGCCGCACCGTTCGCGCCGCCGCCGACGCGGGCTTTTCCTATCTGACGTTGTTCGGATTTTCCTCGGAAAACTGGAAACGGCCACTGGAAGAAGTGCGCGATCTGATGGGGCTGCTGCGATATTACCTGAGCAAGGAGATCGCCGAACTTCACAAGAACGGCGTGCGGTTCAAGGTCATTGGCGATCGCGCGCTCCTTGATCCCGACATTGTCGCCCTGATTTCCGACGCCGAACGGCACACAGCGAATAACACCGGGCTGACCCTTGTGCTGGCGTTGAGTTATGGCGGTCGGGCGGAACTGGTATTGGCAGCAAAATCCATCGCCGCCGACGTGCTGCAAGGTGATCTTTCCATTGACGACGTTGACGAGAATATCGTTTCGCAGCACCTGTTTACCGGCGATATCCCCGATCCGGATCTGCTGATCAGGACCAGTGGCGAGAGAAGGATCAGTAACTTCCTGCTGTGGCAACTTGCCTATGCGGAATTCGTGTTCCTGGATGTTCTTTGGCCGGATTTTGATGCATCTCACCTGAGTGATGCCGTGGCGGACTATTGTAGCCGGGAACGTCGTTTCGGCGGCACCCACGGTTAATCGTCACAGATAGCAGAAACTGGATTGCCCGTGCGCCCTGTAAGCCCTGTGATGACCCGCATCGTTTCCGCCCTGGTATTGGCGCCGGTGGTTTTGGTCAGCGTCTACTTCGGGGGCGTCTGGTTTGAAGGCCTTGTTGTCGCCAGCGTGTTCCTCTCACTCATGGAGTGGGGCAAGCTTTGCGCCAGCGGCACTGCGGGTGGTGTCGAACGTTGGATGTGGCGTATTCCTGGCGGGGTTTACATTGCGGTTTCGTGTTTGTCCCTGGCCCTGATACGCAGTGATGACCTGATTGGCCGGAATACGGTATTCTTCGTGCTGGCCGCAGTATGGATTGCGGATTCCGGCGCCTATTTTGCCGGATCTCTGATCGGCGGTCCCAAATTGGCGCCTCGGATCAGCCCGAAGAAGACCTGGGCCGGATTAATAGGCGCACTGGTTACGGCCGGGATTACGGGTGGTTTGTTTTTCGCATTGTTTCCTGAATACACGGTAATGGAACTGGTTTTGGCGGGTATTGTGGTTGGCGGCGTTGCGCAATTGGGAGATCTGGCGGAATCGATGGCGAAACGACGTTTCGACGTCAAGGACAGCGGCGCCTTAATCCCCGGTCACGGCGGCATTCTTGATCGTATCGATGGCCTCATGGCGGCGAGCCTGCTGGTGGGGATTGTTTCCGGCGATCTTGTTGATGGAATAAGCCCATGGTTTTAAGTGTGATCCCGAAGCAGAGTGGTGTTGAAAGCGCATCCGTGGTGAAGTCGGTTTCCGTACTGGGCTCCACCGGCTCAGTGGGCTGCAATACCATTGATCTGATCGAGCGATCGCCTGAGCGTTTTTCGGTCAGGGCCCTGACGGCCAATCATAATGTGACACTGTTGGCAGAACAGGCGCGTCGCCTTGGCGCGACTCTCGCCGTGGTCGCAGATGATACCCGGTACGGGTTGTTGAAAGAAGCGCTGGCCGGTTCCGGGATTGACGTCGCCGCCGGCCGTCAGGCCGTTATCGAGGCCGCCGAAATGGACAGTGATTTCGTCATGGCCGGGATCGTCGGCGCCGCCGGGTTGGAGCCGACCCTTGCCGCCATTCGCCGGGGCGTGGCGGTAGGACTGGCCAACAAGGAATGCCTGGTCAGCGCGGGTGATTTGTTCATGCGCGAGGTCAATGATCATGGCGCACAGTTGCTGCCCGTTGATTCCGAACACAATGCAATCTATCAGGTGTTTGATTTTGACAACATCAAGAACGTCGAGAAGATTATTCTGACGGCTTCCGGCGGCCCCTTCCGGACCTGGACAAAAGAGCAAATGGAGCGCGCCACCCCGGAACAGGCGGTTGCCCACCCGAACTGGTCCATGGGGGCTAAAATCTCTGTCGACTCAGCCACCATGATGAACAAGGGACTGGAATTGATCGAGGCCCATCATCTGTTTCCGGTGGGGGTCGATCAGATCGATATCCTGGTTCATCCGCAGTCGGTTATCCATTCAATGGTGAGCTATATCGACGGCTCTGTTTTAGCGCAGATGGGGGCGCCGGACATGCGGACACCGATCGCCTATACCTTGGCCTGGCCATCACGTGTGCGAACACCCAGTCCACGGCTGGATTTGGCTGATATTGCCAAGCTGACGTTTGAGGAGCCGGATCTGGATCGTTTCCCGTCCATCAGGGTCGCCCGAGAGGCCCTCCTGAACGGCGGGTGCCGTGCCTGTGTCATGAATGCTGTTAACGAAGTCGCCGTCGAATACTTTCTCAAAGGCGGCATCGGGTTTCTCGATATAATGCGCGTGGTGACGGGGGTTCTGGAAAATCTGGCGCCGAACGCCATTGAAAGCCTGCAAGATGTTTATTTTACTGATAAAAAAGCACGCACACTGGCCGATGCCTTAATTAAATCTAAATTTCTGAATATATAACTTGAATCCTGGCAACGACGTGTGAGCGTCACATCCCCAAAAGGTTGTTTTTATGGAATTTTTCGATTTTCTCTGGACGTATGTCGTCCCATTCCTCGTGGTTCTGACCGTCCTGGTCTATGTCC
>JAJFIE010000504.1 GCA_021775275.1 Rhodospirillales bacterium
GCATGACCCGTGCCGGCATCCTGAATGTCATGAACTCGCCCTACATTGAAATGGCGATCCTCAAAGGCGTACCCCGAAAGCGCATCATTCTTCGTCATGCGTTGTTTAACGCCATCGGCCCGATCATTAATGTTATCGCCCTTAATCTGGCCTATCTGGTCAGTGGCGTGGTTATCGTTGAAACCATCTTCGCCTATCCCGGGCTGGCTAAACTGATGATTGACGGTGTGCAGACCAGAGACTTCCCTCTGGTGCAGGCCTGCGCCATGATTTTCGGCGGCACCTACGTCATTTTGCTGTTAACAGCGGATATTGGCGCAATTTTATCTAATCCGCGTTTGCGGAAGCCGAAATAGGGG
Organism: Rhodospirillales bacterium; assembly: GCA_021775275.1. Taxonomy (GTDB): domain Bacteria; phylum Pseudomonadota; class Alphaproteobacteria; order Rhodospirillales; family Casp-alpha2; genus JAJFIE01. Next base: position 360 of record JAJFIE010000504.1, read on the forward strand.
GATGTTATGAGTGATACATCTGTAAATACGGAAGAAAACGGCGCCGCAGAGAAAAAAGTCGATGCTATCGACAAATTTGCGGAGTTGCCGGATGCGCCGCCCAAAAAGGGCTTGAAACTTTCCTGGACCGGAAAAATTGCCGTCGCCATCGTTGCAACCTGGATTGTGGTTGCGTTCATCGGGCCCTTCATCGCACCCTATCATGAGGCGGAGTTTGTCGCTGATGACGGGTTTTTACCGTCTATGGCGTGCCCGGAGATAACTGAAGAGATATTTGATCTGGAAGATATGACGCCGGATGCCATCACGCAGTATTGCAGTGAATCCGAATCCATCATGTACCTGGGCGCCGATTATCTGGGACGCGATACGCTCTCCCGAGTTATCTGGGGGGCCAGGACGACCATTGGCATTTCTTTTGTCGCTACGCTGTTTGCCTATTTTGTGGGTATCACTCTCGGGATCGGCGCGGCGGTAAGTGGCGGGTGGATTGATATGGTCCTGAGCCGCATCAACGAATCTATTTTGTCGCTGCCCAGTATTATGCTCGGCCTGATTGCCGTGGCGGCGCTGGGTTCCGCAATCCCCATTCTGGTTGGAACGGCGGCGCTGATTTATGCAACCAGTGTGTTCCGCATCGCCCGTGCCCTGGGCCAGGACATTATGGTTCAGGACTTCGTTGAAGCTGCCCATGCGCGTGGCGAAGGGTTATGGTGGATTATTACCCGCGAGGTTCTACCCAATGCCGCCATGCCGCTGTTGACGGATTTTGGCCTGCGGCTAGTGTTCGTGATCCTGTTTATTTCAAGCCTCAGTTTCTTAGGGTTAGGTGTTCAACCACCCATGGCGGACTGGGGCAGCATGGTGCGTGAAAACATGCAGGGTCTTGGATATGGTTCCTATGCCTCTATCTGGCCTGCCATTGCAATTGGCACGCTAACCATCTCCATCAATCTGATTGTCGACGATATTTCCGCTAAATCCGGCGGCAGCCTTGCAAAGAAAATGGTGTAATCATGGCCCTTTTAGAAGTCGATAATTTACAAATTCAGGCCCGCAAGGATGATGGTACGCCCATTCCTATCGTCAAAGGGGTGTCGTTCGAAGTCAAAAAGGGTGAGGTGGTTGCGCTGATCGGTGAATCCGGTTCCGGCAAAACCACCATCTCTCTCGCGTCTCTCGCCTATTGCAAGCCTGGCCTTGAATTTAGTGGAGGCGAGGTCCGTCTGCACGGCGAAGACTTGCTAACCATGGAACCAATTGCCCAGCGCAACATCCGTGGCCAAAGGGTCGCCTATCTGGCGCAAAGTGCAGCGGCAACCTTCAATCCGGCCATCACCATTGGTGAACAGGTGACTGAATCTGCGGTGCTGCACGGCATTCTGAGCCAGGAAGAAGCGACAAAACGGGCTGAGGAACTCTATGTAGCACTCGAGCTACCGGACCCGGACCGTCTGGGCGGGCGCTACCCGCACCAGGTTTCCGGTGGTCAGTTACAACGGTTGATGGCTGCCATGGCGCTTGTCGGTAAACCTGATCTCCTGGTCCTTGATGAGCCAACAACGGCACTGGATGTGACGACACAGATTGAGGTGCTGAAAGCCTTCAAGAAAGTCATCAAGGAACAGGGCTCGGCAGCAATCTATGTGACCCATGATCTATCCGTCGTAGCACAGATCGCCGACCATATTGTCGTGCTGTACGCGGGCGAAATTCAGGAACAGGGCACAGCGGATCAGATCATCAATCACGCGACCCACGATTATACCCGCCGCCTGATGGCTGCCGTGCGACCTTCGCCTGTCGCCGGGATGGGCGATGATGAGGAACATGGTCACGGTCGTGATGATGCCGCATTATCCGCAAGAAACATTACCGCCGGATATGGTGGAATCGTAGACGGTGAACCAGCGGTAACGATTTTGCGCGACGTCAATGTCGACGTCGAACGCGGTGATGTGATCGGCGTAATCGGAGAATCCGGTTGTGGCAAATCGACATTGGCGCGTGTCATGGCTGGGTTGCTGCCAGCAGCGCGTGGCGAGATTGTACTGGATGGCAAGACCCTGGAACCAGCGCTGAAAAATCGCGATCGCGATGAACTGCGCAAGGTCCAGTTCGTGTTTCAGATGGCCGACACGGCACTTAACCCGCGTCAGATCATCGGCGATATTCTGGGTCGCCCCATTGAGTTCTACCTCGGCCTGAAAGGTGAAGAAAAACGCAGGAAGGTGGCAGAACTGCTTCATATGGTGGAATTGCCCCCGGCTTTTGCCAGTCGCTATCCCATGGAACTTTCCGGTGGTCAGAAGCAACGCATTAATCTGGCTCGTGCTTTGGCTGGAAACCCCGAGGTTCTGTTGTGTGACGAAGTGACATCGGCCCTGGATTCCATTGTCGGCGCCAATGTGATCGAGCTGCTTAAAGGACTACGTAAGGAAACCGGCGTTTCGTTTGTGTTTATTAGCCATGATCTTTCCACGGTGGGGTCTTTTGCCGACAAGATCGTGGTGCTGTATGCCGGACGGGTGGTTGAACAGGGACCGACGGACCAGGTGCTGTCACCGCCGTTCCATCCCTATACGCGCTTGCTGATCACGTCGGTGCCGGAAATGCGAATTGGCTGGCTGGAAGACACCATGCAAACCCGTGAAGCCGCGGCGGGTATCGCCCGTAGTGTTGAAATCACGGCAACGGGTTGTCCGTTCTTCAACCGCTGCCCCATCGCCATTGACGGCACGTGCGAGAAAGAAGTGCCACCGGTACGGATGCACGGCTCAGGCCATCAGATCGCCTGTCACCATACCCTCGATGAAGTAGAGGATAGCGAAGCGGCGCCACAGAAAATCCTGCGCGGATTTGAGCATACTCCAGATGACGACGATGATAAAATACCAGGAGTATTTGCGCATTGATCGCATGTGTTCGCAAACAATGCATAAGAAAACGGCCCGGTGACATTCACCCGGGCCGTTTTTATTTTGTGTATCGTCCAGATCAGACCATACGAGATCAAACCAGACGAATACCCGATTCGAGAGGGACGCGGATGGTGTTGGTGCGGGCATTGGCGGTATTGAAACCAATGTCGGCCAGCAGATGTGCATCAAGCTTGGCCAACTCAACGTTGGTGGAAGGGATGACAAATGCCTTTAAGAACTTTTCAAATTTCATGACCCAAATTCCTTTCGGGTTAACAGATTGACGTTACGACCGCTAGGTGTGTCTCTAATGCGGGAACGTGTTGATCTCTGTTTACGCCCGAACGGATATTTCCACTAATGTCCGTTCCACATTCTAGATATGCAGTGACAGCATAGCGATTTTCCATGTTAATCGATTCTCTTTGCGTGGATGTGGCCATGCAACAGGCCCCGCGCGCCCAATGCCTTCTCCCGCATGGTGGAAGCATGAATGCGCGCGTGGAACCGTTCATCGCCCAGCGCTTCCTTTATGGATACGGACCCGGCGCCTGCCAGAAATGATCGTTCCTGTGCTGCCACGTCGGCTGATACAGCTGTATGGTCGCGAAATTCGTGCAAGGTAAGCCCTGCCGATGCGAGGGCGCTTTCGTAGGCGAACTGCGGTTCGAAAATAAATGACAGGCCATATGCCTTCATACCTTCCACGTATGAGTCGTAGGACGCTTTGGCATCAACGGGGATGTCTTCATGGGCGCCAACGTTAAAGAAATCCGCACACAGATACGTACCGCCCGGCCTTAAAGTCCGGAATATTTCAGCAAACACCGCAGCCTTGTCAGGCATATGACAAATCACATCTTTGGTCACTACCAGATCGAAGGATTTTTCATCGAATGGCAATGATCCCGGCTCAACCTGATTGATTGAAACACTTGCTTGCAGCCCTGCGTCACCTACAGCCGATGTGGCCCTTGCCACCAGTTCGGGCTCGATATCGATGCCTGTCACATGGGCTACCCCGAAATCGCGCACCAGCATGATGGCGCATCCGCCAAGGCCACATCCAATATCAAGAACCCGCATACCGGCAGGGTCGAAATCGGACAAAAGCTGCCCCACTTCGTCAGGGCCACCCGGCGAGAGGAAACCTGCACCATAGAGCATCTGCATGCCTGCGATGACCCCATCCGAATATTGAGTATTATTGATCATGGCCTTCTCCTTGCCCAACGCCCTCTCTGATGTTTTGGTCAGATGTTTTTTCGTTCCGCCATCGCGGTATCCGCATTTTTCAGAACCGATAGAAATAATTCCCGAACCCTGTCTTGGTCCACCCCGAGGCACACATCAACAGCGCGACGACTTTCACTTGTGCGGCGCACGGTTTGGCCCACGCGGGCGCCCTCGCACACCACACGTAGGGACGCAGCTTCCCGTGTAAACATCGCCGGGTCGGTTATGGCGATAACGGCCGAAGGATCATGCAGAAAACAGGCGTCCAGATCATGGCGTTGGCGATGGAAATCGACATAAAATTGCACCGCTTTATTCAAAAAACCGCCAATTATTGGTGATGCAGCCGCCAATGAATGGAAATCAGCCGGGTCGCAGCGGACCTGCTGCGTAACATCCAGCCCCACGAGGGTAATCGGCCAACTGGCGGCGAATACTTCGTCGGCGGCGTGGGGGTCGCACCAGATGTTAGCCTCGGCCCACTCAGACACGTTTCCTCGTGTATCAATGGCGCCACCCATAATAACCACCTCGCGCACTCTATCTACAATCCCCGGGTCTTCCCGCAAGGCCAGCGCAAGATTGGTCAGGGGAGCGACGGCGCATAGCGTTATCTCACCCGGGTTTTGGTTGATCGTGTCACAGATGAAGGTAGCTGCCGAACGGGAATCCGGTTCCGTTTCTGAATCAGGGATGGGAACATCGCCAAATCCCTCTGCGCCGTGAACATAATCAGCGGGCGGATTCAGGGATCGTACAAGCGGGCTTTCTGCGCCGTGGGCGACATCGGCGGTATAGGCCGCCATCTCGACCAGGGCCAGCGCATTACGGGTGGCCGTACCGGTATGAACATTACCAAACACAGTGGTTAATCCTATGACCTCTATTTCCGGATGGGCAAACGCAAAGTGGATGGCCATGGCATCATCAATGCCGGGATCGGTGTCGATAATAATCTTTCGTTTGCTCATTTAGGGTAATTCCGCATCAAATCGTCGGGTTTCTAGCAAGAAATTCACTCACTTCGGCACTGGTCGGGATGGCATCGGCCGCGCCAGGGCGAGATACCTGTATGGCCGCCGCAGCGGACGCCCTCTGCAACGAAGTCATGGCATCCAGTCCCGTATCGAGAGAAGACAGAAAGTAGCCCAAAAAAGTATCGCCCGCCCCCGTTGTATCGATGACGGACACGTCGAAGGATGGAACGGACAGGACATTGCCCGCGTTTTCATGCCCGGGGCTCTCGCACACAGAGTAGGTCGCCCCCTTACCTCCTCTTGTGACCAGCAGGGCCGGAACCGGAATTCCCCCTTCCTGACCGCCAAAATGAGCCGCCAGGGAAGCCGCTTCCAGCTCGTTGACAACAAGCAAATCGATGTACGGAAGAACGGGAAGCACCAACTCCGCAATGAACGGTGCTGCGCTATAGCAGATTTTGATTGGTTGCGCCCGCCCCGCCTCGGCTATCTCCCGGGTCAGGTTGGTTTCGTTTTGAAATAACAGCCAGTCATCATCGCCCATAACCATGATGGCCTCGCGGCACTGATCCTGTGTCAGGGTTATGTTAGCGCCTGAACAGACAAGAATGCTGTTTTCGCCAGCACTGTTGACCTGAATGACGGCATGGCCTGTGGACTCTTGGACGAGCCTGATACCCTGCGTATGAATGCCCACCTCCTGCAAGGCTTCGCGTGTCCACTCACCATCGGGACCGATAGCGCCAATATGGAAAACCTGTGAACCAGCCTTGGCCAAGGCAATGGATTGGTTCGCCCCTTTACCGCCAAGACCACGGGCATAATCGCTCACCAGCAGGGTTTCGCCGGGCGCGGCAAAATCGTCGACCCGGTAAACATTATCGATATTGATGCTGCCAATATTGGTTATCGCCATGGGTTGCAGTTTATGCGAACGAGTTGGATTTTACGATATGGATTCCGGATTACACGGAATTGACCACGATCATGGTTCTATCTTCTTGCCCAACATCAAATCTTTCTCTTACTATCAAATACCAAGAGGCTAGGGTACGACAATGGCCTGCCTCAAAAACCCATGGGAGATCAAAAATGCAAAGCAACCTACTGCGTCGGCTCGCGATTTCATTGAGCCTGACTGTCGGCCTGCTGATGACAAGCGCACAGTCGTTTGCCGGGGAAATCCGGGTCTTGAACTGGCAGGGCTATGGCACGGACGAAGCCTGGGCCTTGGAAATGTTCAAGGAAAGAACCGGCACCAAAGTGGTTCATGACTACTTCAATTCCGAACAGGAAATGTTGACCAAATTGCGAACCAACCCCGGCGCCTATGACGTTGTACTGATCAACAGTTCGTTTACCGCACAAGCCACAAAAGAAGGCCTGATCCAGGCCATTGATACATCAGGCATGAAAAATGTCGGCGATCTGAGCCCCAATATGCGCAATGACGTTAGCCTGGTCCAGGGCGGCAAGACCTATGGCGTCGCCTGGGTTTGGGGCGTGACCTCATTCGCCGTTGACACCAATGACTTCAAAACCGTCCCGG